>QMQA01000162.1 GCA_003648845.1 Candidatus Aerophobota bacterium | reverse complement strand
TGTTCTATCTCTCGTGGAGATCGATTAGGAGTGGAATAAGGAAGCATTGAGTATTCAGCAGTTAGCCATCCTTTGCCGGTTCCTTTAAGAAAAGGTGGAACACCTTCTTCCACCATAGCTACGCAGAGCACCTTGGTATTACCAAAACTTATAAGAGCAGAGCCCTGAGCATGCTGGATAACTCCTCTCTGCAAGGAAATGGGACGAAGCTCGTCCGGGGCCCGACCATCTGCCCTTTTCATACCAACCTCCTCCTTTTAACCTTTTTTATTGGAACCACGCTGAGTAATGGACTCCTCTATCCATTTGCGAGCTTTAGTAATAGTATCAAAAATTGTTCCAAGGAAAATACCCAAAAGAATAAGAATCATCATAAGTATTACAGGCCAGGCGATTATAAGAAGGAAAGCTAACAAGAATCCAGCAGCGCCTCCCAGAATTTTCCCTTTGTTTTCTTTAATATATCTCCACATTTAGCTCAATCAATAAATTTTTTTCGAAATTATGCTGTATTAAATTGTTTCCTCAAAAAAGTGGGAATATCAAGATCTTGCTGATTATAATCACCTAACTCTGATTTCTTGCGGGAGGTTTTCCCAAACCTCAAATCTGAATCTGTGGCATTAGATGTCAGTAAAGTAAGAACAAGTTTATCTGATAAACTCTCATCCAGATACACTCCAAAATTAATTGGAGTATGAGGACTGGTTTTCTCGCGCAAGGATAAAATAATTTTTTCCAGTTGGCTCAATTTAAACTCCTCCCCAGCCCAGATACTGAGCAGAGTGCCCTTTGCCTTCTTCAGAGGAATCTCTCCCCAGAAAGGAGAATAAAGCATTTCCTCTATCGCTTCCTCAACACACCTTTCTCCTGTACCCTTACCTGTGGTAATCATTATCTGTCTGCCTCTTGCCAGAAAAGATTTAAGATCTGCAAAATCAAGACCAATAACACCTGGATTATAGAGAATATTCTCAATTGATTGCAGAAGAGTCCCCAAAATTTCATCTATTTTTGCAAAGACCTCCTTCAGGGAAATAGATGTATTATCAGAATAAGTTTTGCCAATACGGAGCAAAGTATCATTAGAAACTACCACTGCACCATCTACCAGCTGCCATAAATCATTTAATGCTTCCTCTGAAGCTGCTACACTTGCCTTTCCCTCAAAATTAAAGGGTAAAATAAAAAAGCCGATGCTTACAAGGCCCTTCTCTTTGGCAATCTTAAGCACCACCGGAGAGGCTCCTGCTCCCAAACCTTTACCCAGAGCGCAGACCAGAAACAAAAGATCCACACCTTTCAGAATATCTCTTATCTCATTCTCTGCTTCCTCGGCAACCCTTCTACCCACTTCTCTATCTCCTCCAGTTCCCCATCCTCTGGTAAGAGACTCTCCCAGCAAAATTTTCTCTATATTACCACACTCAGCAAGTGTCTTTATACTGGAATCACAGACTGTAAAATCAATATTGCTCCACTTTTTAGACCGGACACGAGAGATAATGCTACACCCGGCACCTCCTATCCCCAGAGCTTTTATCTTTATAGGTGAGACCTTAGGAGACCCTTCATCTTTTTTCTTGATAGACTGCTCACTTTCAAACTCAATCAAAGGTATCTCCTTTCTAAAATTGCCTTAAGAACCTGAGGTCATTTTGAAAAAAAAGACGAATGTCATCTATCCCAAACTTAAGCATGCAAATCCTTTCCACCCCCATACCAAAAGCAAAACCCTGATATTTTTCTGGATCATACCCTACTTTTTTAAAAACTTCCGGGTCTACCATTCCAGAGCCCAATATCTCCAGCCACCCTTTATTGGAACAAACCCGACAACCTGAGCCCTTACAGATGATGCAACTAATATCTACTTCAGCGCTGGGTTCGGTAAAAGGAAAATAGCTGGGACGGAAACGCAGTTTTGTATTTTTTCCAAACATCTCCTGAACAAAATAGGCAAGGCATCCCTTTAAATCGGCAAAAGTGATTTTTCTATCTACAGCAAGACCCTCAACTTGATGAAATACGGGAAAATGAGAGGCATCAATAGCATCTCTTCTATAACACAGACCCG
Organism: Candidatus Aerophobota bacterium; assembly: GCA_003648845.1. Next base: position 2,367 of record QMQA01000162.1, on the reverse strand, counting down.
GAGAGATTATCCGGACAGGAGGAGAAGACCTCTCCATTACTCTTATCTGGACTGGAGAGGTTTGAGTTCTTAAAAGGTAATTTGAGTTGATATAAAAGGAATCCTGTTCATCCCGGGCAGGATGAAATTTGGGCATATTTAAAGCCTCAAAATTATAGTACTCTGTTTCTACCTCTGGTCCAGTTACAACTTCAAAACCAAGACCAATAAATATGTTTTTAATCTGTTGAATAGTTTGGGTTACAGGATGTATTTTTCCAACCAGAGGCCTTTCACCGGGGAAAGTAACATCAATTACCTTCTCTTCCTTTTTTTCTTTCTTGAGAAGTTCCTTTTTTCTCTCTATAAACTCTTCTGCTTTTCTCTTGAGTTGGTTTAACAGAGGCCCCACCTGACGTTTTTCCTCAGCAGATAAAGTGGGAATCAGTTTTAATAAAAGGGTAATTTTCCCTTTTTTTCTACCCAGAAACTCCACCTTTATCTTATCTATCTGATGCAAGTCTGCTTTATCTATTTTTTCCTTTAAATCTTTCTCTATATTTTTTATTTCATCCAGTATTTGCATTTTCTTCCCTGTTATTGCGGTATAGTAATCGATTAATAGCATTGAGATAGGCTTTAGCACTGGCCTCAATTATATCAGTGGAAGAGCCTCTGCCCGAGACAAGGGCATCTCCTCTTTTTACCCTTACCGTCACCTCACCCACAGCATCTTTACCTCCTGTTGCTGATTGAATGGAATAATCAATAAGAGTTAAATCAAGCTTGCATATCCGGTCTATAGCCTTATATGTAGCATCAACAGGTCCATCTCCACAGGCTGCCTCCTGGTAAACTTTGTCTTTCTTTTTTATTCTTACCGTTGCTGTAGGAAGAATTTTATTACCGGTAACAGTGTGAATATACATCAGTGAGAAGAATTCGGGTATCCTGGCTGTCTGCTCTTCCACAATTAATATGAGGTCCTCGTCGAATATCTCTTTTTTCTTTTCAGCCAGCTGTTTAAAGACATTAAAACATCTTTCCAGCTCTTTGTTATCCAGATGAAAACCGAGTTTTTTCAGCCTTTCTTTGAAAGCATGACGACCAGAGAGTTTGCCCAGAACAAGTTCGCCTTTTTCTAATCCAATCGAAGAGGGAGTCATAATTTCATAGGTAGTGGATTTTTTGAGGACTCCGTCCTGATGAATACCTGCCTGGTGACGAAAAGCGTTCTTGCCCACAATGGCTTTATTTGGCTGAATGGGAATTCCAGTAAGATGGGATACCAAGCGAGAAGTTGGATAAATCTCCTCGGTGTTAATATCGGTATAAAAATCAAAAAAATCCTTTCGTGTCTTTATTGCCATAACCACCTCTTCCAGAGCAGCATTACCAGCCCTCTCTCCAATCCCATTAATAGTACACTCTATCTGGCGAGCGCCTGCTCTTGTTGCAGATAGAGAATTGGCAACAGCCATACCCAGATCGTTATGACAGTGAACACTTATTTTAGCCTGATTTATGCCAGGCACGTTTTCTTTAATCTTCTTAATTAGATTGGCAAACTCTTCAGGAGTTGAATATCCCACTGTATCGGGAATATTAATAATTTTTGCACCTGCTTCAATAACAGCCTGAATTATCTCGTAGAGAAAAGTAATCTCACTTCTTGAGGCATCCTCAGGAGAAAACTCCACCTCCTCCGTATACTCCCTGGCAAGCGTAACAGCATCTACCGCTATTTTCAATACCTCATCGGGCTTTTTTTTGAGTTTATACTCCAAATGAACAGGAGAGGTAGCTATAAAGGTATGAATCCTGGCTTTTTTAGCCAGCCTGAGAGCCTCACCTGCCTTTTTAATATCCTGTGGCAAAGCTCTTGCCAGAGCGGCTATTACCTGACCCTCAATTTCCTCAGCAATAAGTTTGACTGCCTTAAAATCACCCGGAGAGGATGCGGGGAAACCAGCTTCTATCACATCAACTCCCAGTTTTCCCAGAGCCTTTGCTATTTTTAACTTTTCATCGGGAGTAAAAGTAACTCCGGGTGTTTGTTCGCCATCACGCAAGGTGGTATCAAATATGAAAATCTTTTCCATACCACCTCCTCTCTTCATCTCCTGTAATAGTTCAAACTTGTTTTGGAAATCCGTTTAAGTTAAATATTAGAATTTAATATTTCGCCCTATCAAGACTTAACTATATCAAACTAACAGGAAAAGTCCAGAGTTTCTTGTTTTTAATAACCGGTTAACGTTATTTTAAAGACCTTCACAGTTCACTTATTTTCCTTAAAAAACTCATAAGCTCTTTCAAGATCCTGCAGAGTATTCACTCCAATAGCTACTCGAGGATCTTCAGCAGAGAAAGCCTCAACCCTTTCAC
>QMQA01000161.1 GCA_003648845.1 Candidatus Aerophobota bacterium | reverse complement strand
GAATATTCCCTGATGAGGAAACCTGTCTTCGTCTTATCTATGCTCTTTGTATAGAGCAAAATGAGGAATAGTTAACCGGAAGAAGATAACAGAGATGTGAGCCTCTTTATGAGGGAGAAAATGAAATCCTTAAAGTAGAGCCGGAAAAGGGGTGGTAGTAGTCTAAATTTTATACAGAAAGAGAGTTTAAGGTTAAAAGATGCTATTAAGGCTCATAGAGGGGTATTTGAGTGAAAGGGTAGAGCTCCAGCTAAAGGGTTTTTTGAAAGAGCAAAGATAACAAGGAGAACTTGTTCAACTTTTCTCCTCAGTTATATTTTCCTTATCTTGGGAGGAAATTTACAGAAAATTTTGGACTTGACAAAGCATAAATAGTAATTATCCTGCTTCTTTCTTGTGTATATTATATCACAACAAAATAAATTGTCAAGGCACCGTTAAATCCCGTGTATAATGTAACCGAAGAGGTATTGGCTCTTTTCCCCTTATCTTTTTCCTCTATAAGTTTTAAAGGAGATCTTTTATAGGTCTTCTGGAAAAACTTTTCCAGGTTGGGGATACCGGCTATTTTAACAAACCTTTTTATTCCCTGTAAAGGGTCCCCCTGGTAACAATCTCCTGACACATTTACCAAAAATCCAAAATTTCACCGATAAAAAAGGAGAAATTATTTATGAGGAAGGTAGAGAAGGCTATCTATTACTTAACTTTGACAGAGATAGGGATAAGAGAGGTAAATCCCTTGAAGACAAATCGACAAAAGGATTTCTATGGTGGTGATAAATCCGATGAGATTGATGCTAAGTGTATTGCTCAAATTCTTCTGCGCTCCTACGAGAATCTACCTAAAATAGAGGAAGATAACCAGGTTTACATCTCTATTAGAGAAGCAGAAAGATTTAGGGAAACGTTAGTTAAAGTGAAGACTCAAAATGTAAATAGGCTCCACTTTTATCTTACCAAAACCTGGGGAGGATCATACAAGAAGTTCTTCTCAAGTTTGCAGAACAAAATAGCCTTGGAGTTCTTTAGCTCCTATCCCATTCCCCAAGCTCTTAAAGAAATAAAGGCAAAAGAACTCGCAGAGTTTCTCTATGAGGCTAGTTCTCATCGCTTGGGCAAAGGAAATCCCTGGAAATTAGCCCATGAGAAAGTAAAATTTATTCTCTCATCAATTAAGACTGTCAAGGATCTACCGTTAAACTGGGAAAGGGAAATAAAAGCAGAGATAATAAGGCAGCTCATAGCCAATATCTCTCAGACCAAAGATAGTATTAAAGCCATAGAAAGAAAGCTGGAAAAAGATCTTCTACAGACTGGTCAAAGACTGACCAGTCTGAAGTCCATAAGTACAGTAACTGTCTCGGTTCTTTTAGGAGAAACACTAAATCCGGATAGATTCAGCACTCGCGATAAGTTTGCTCGCTACAATGGTACTGCTCCTCAAGAGATAAGTTCAGGAGGAAAGATCAAACATCAGGCCCGGAAGGGGTGTAACCATCGTCTTAAGAAAACCTTAAAACAAATCTCCATTACGGCCACTGCCAGGGAACCTCTGACCAAGGCTTATTATCGAAGGTGCCTGTCTCGAGGTCTATCCAAGTCTCAAGCTCTAAGGAGAGTAGATAGAAAGATCTCAGACATTGTCTACAAGATGATGAAGGCCAGACAGCCTTATGATATAAAGCTCGCCGTCAAAAATATCATTGAGAGAAGAAAAAAGATAATAGTTTAGGGAGGGCAAGATGGCAATCCCGCAAGCTGAGGATTAAAGAATCCTCAGACGAGATGAAGAGCCTTGTCTTACCCCCTCTTGATATTATATCAGAATTGAGGGAAATTGAAAAGAAAAATCGAAGTGTTAATGAGAAGATCTTGACATAGAACGACGAAAAAGTCGAACAAATTTGCTAAAAACGACAAAATTTTCCCCGGGTCTTTCTCAAATTTTTATTCCGAGCTAATATATTTTATAACTTCCTCATCCAGTCCCAACTTATAAAGCCCAAAGCTTTCTCCCATATCACAGTTAAGGTCAATTTTTTTCACAGAATCCTTGGAGGTCGACATAGTCCTCCTCCGGTTTTATTCAAATTTTATTCAAACCTTTTATCCAGGACGAAGATAAGCACCCCACCTATCATTCAAGGACTTGAGGATTCTATCCTGAATGGTGTTTACCTCATCGTCGGTCAAGGTCCTTTGCGGATGGCGAAAGACCAGAGAAAAAGAAATACTTTTATGACCGGCGGGAATGTGGGGGCCCCGGTAAAGATCGAAAAACTCCACCTCTTCTACATATTTTCCCTTTTTTAAAATGTGCTCCTTTATATCCTCAGCAGGTACATCTTCCTTAATTATTACGGAAAGGTCCCTTCTGATAGAGGGAAATTTTGGTAAAGGTTTAAACTGCTTTTTTTCGCTGTATAAAGAAGCTATAAAGTCCAGATTTAGCTCAAAAACACAGGTTTCGGGAGGAAGCTTTAGTTGCTGAGAGATACCAGCATCCAGCCTGCCGAAAGACCCGATAATTTTTTCTCCCTTTTTAACCAGTGAAGATTCTGCAGGGGAAAAATAAGGAAAATGGTGAAAATAAAACTTTACCCTGTCTATCCCCACTTGATCAAAGATAACTTCAATTATTCCTTTCAACCTGTAAAAATTAAACTTATCCTCTACCACCACACCTGAAAGGGATACATTTTCCCTCACACCCGTTTCATCCTTTGTAAATACCTTGCCTATCTCCATAATTCTAAAGTTTCTAATCTCCTGATTATAATTGAGGGATGCTACTTCAAGCAGGCGAGGAAAAAGATGGGTTCTGAGAAACTTCTGTTGAGTGGAAAGGGAATTGCGCACACTCAGGACCTTATCAAGAGACTCCCGGCTAAGATGTACAAGCTCCTCTCCCATGAGGGGATTATTTATAGTCTCACAAAAACCACATCCTCTCAAGAGCTCTCTCACAAGGTCTTTTACCTTTTCCTCGCTGGTCTGTTTTCCTCCTCCCCTCCCCAGCTCGGGCAAACTAACCCCTATCCTGTTGTAACCATACACCCTGCAAACTTCCTCCACAAGATCTATCTCCCTTTTAACATCCTGACGAAAAGAGGGAACATCCACTATCCACCCATCTTTTCTTTCTCTTTGAACCCGGAAACCCAATCTTTTAAGAATTTTCTTTGAGGTTTCAGAAGGTATCCGACCACCTGCTATCTGGTTAACCTTTGAGGGACGAAAATGAATCAACCTTTTCTCAACAGGTGGTTTTCCTGCCTCCAGCACAGGCTCCACTATCTTTCCTCCAGCTATCTCCTGAATAAGTATAGATGCTCTATCCAGAGCTTTTCTTACCGCTACAGGGTCAACTCCCTTTTCAAACCTGGAGGAAGCCTCGCTGGAAAGACCCAGTCTCCTTGAGGTTCTTCTTATAGAGAAAGGGTTAAAATATGCAGCTTCCAGTAAGATGTCCCGGGTAAGGAATGTGACTTCGGTATCTTTGCCTCCCATTACACCCGCAAGGGCTATAGGGTCCCTGGTATCAGCAATTACCAGCATATCCCCGGTTAACCTTCTCTCCTTCTCATCCAGCGTAAGAAGAACCTCTCCCTGCTTAGATCTCCTTACCACTATTTCTGGACCTTTAATAGTTGCAAGGTCAAAGGGGTGAAGAGGTTGACCCATCTCCCACATCACATAATTGGTTACATCCACCACATTATTTACAGGTTTTCCTCCAGAAAGAAGAATTTTCCTCCTGAGCCAGAGGGGAGAAGTGGTAACCTTTACCCCTTTTATCAGTCTTGCTGCATAAAAGGGACAGAGCTCAGGATCATTTATCCGTATCTTGGGTAGATTTTTCTCAAATATAATCTGGTCTTTTCTAATCCTGGTGGAAGGAAATCTAAGCTTTTTTCCTGTTAAGGCAGCAATTTCCCTTGCCACCCCTAAGACTGAAAGGCAATCTCCTCTGTTAGAGGTTATCTCCAGGTCAAGAATTGTATCTTCAAGTTCCAGAGCACGGGAAAGCTTATCCCCTGGCAGAAGATGAGAAGGGAGTATCATAATTCCGGTATGGTCCTCACCCAGTCCCAGCTCTCGTTCAGAGCAGATCATACCCGGTGAGCTTATCCCCCTTATCCTGACCTTTTTCACCTTAACATTCCCCGGAAGCTCGGCCCCCTCAAGAGCTACCGCCACACACTTTCCCTTCTCCACATTGGGAGCTCCACAAACAAAGGAGATAGATTCCCCCCCCACATCCACCTCAACAATCTTCAGTTTGTCTGCGTTGGGATGCTTTTTTATATCCAGAATTTTGCCCACCACAACTTTTTCCAGCCTCCCCACATTTTCTATCTCCTTTACCTCAAGGCCCAAATTGGTGAGGTTTTCGGCAAGCTGAGCCGGAGTGTAAGAAAAATCCACCATCTCTTTAAGTTGATTGAATGAAACTCGCATTTT
>QMQA01000160.1 GCA_003648845.1 Candidatus Aerophobota bacterium | reverse complement strand
TCTCTAAATAACTTCCTCCAGACTCCATCTTTCCTATGGGATAAAAAGCAGGAGGTGGATGAGGTGGACTTATCCTGTGTTAGCTAAAGATCTTTGTCGCTTAGTTCAATGCACCTCCATGGAAAAAGGAGTAATGCCACTTTAGTATCCACCAAAAATTGAACAATTACCAAAAGTATGTGTCCCTTGACAGTTGTGCGGAACATAGGACATATCTGGGCGAGATGGGAAATACACAGCAACTTCCTCGGCTACGAGGTGAGAGTATGCCTTGCATCTTTAACAAAGTCTTCTCCAGCAAACCGTAAAATTCCATCTCAACCTGCTAACTGGTCAAAAACCGGAACTAGACTTTTGTAGGCCTGTTTGAATATCGGGTAGATTTTCTCATATTTTTGGTGAGCCTGTGGGCGAGACTTTTGACGACTGGCCACTTCTATCATCTTATCAGCAACTGAAAAATCTTTGAACATTCCTATAGCAACCCCCCCAATAATAGCTGCTCCCAGAGAATTTGCCTCCTGGGTGAGAGATATCAAACTCACCTCAAGATTTAACACATCAGCAATAATCTGTGGCCAGATCTTTCCCTTGGAGCCTCCCCCAATTACTCTTACTTGTTGAATCTTAACTCCCTGCCGTTGAAAAAGCTCCAGGATTATTCTCTGATTAAGGGCGACACCTTCCATTATAGCACGGATCAGGTGTTCTTTCTTATGGGGGAGACTGAGGCCTATAAAGGCTCCTCGATCGTTGGGATTATGGTAAGGGGCACCTCCACTCCGCATATAGGGGAGAAAAAGTAAACCATCCGAACCGGGAGGAATCGATTGTGCTTTAAGATTTAAAATGTCATAAACATCCACTCCACTTTTTTTTGCCGCTTCTGATTCAATTCCACAACAAATATTCTTAAACCACTGGTAGCATATTCCACCACTGTAAGCAGTATAATGAGGAGTGTAAGCTCCAGGTACTACATGGGCGAAGCTGCAAAGCATGCTTTTGAAATCAAATAAAGGCTCGGGCGAGAAAATTCCCATCCAGGCTGCTGACCCAATATAAATATAGCATGTTTTCTCTTTAAGTACCCCCGCACCAGCTGCAGCACAGGGAACATCTCCTCCCCCTACTGCAACCGGGATACCGGATTTCAGTCCTGTCTCTTGAGCTGCCTGACGGGTGATGTTTCCGGCAATGTCTATGGAATCGTGAATGTCGGGAAGTTTCTCACGAGAAATTCCAGCAGCATACAGTATCTCATCGGAATAATCTCTCTTTTTAATGTCAAACAGTCCGGTATTGGAAGCGTCCGAGAAATCGGTACCAAACACTCCGGTAAGTTTGGAAACTATATAATCTTTTGCCTGAAGAAACTTGTAGGTCTTTCTATAAAGGTCTGGTTCTTTTTCCTTCATCCATACCATTTTGAAAACAGCATTACACTCAGGAATATGTCCGAGAGCGGTAATCTGGTAAAATCTTTCCATCCCACCCAGTTTTTTTAAAATCATCTGAGCTTGCTTTTTAGCCCGAGCATCGGCCCAGATCCAAACACGATCCCTGAGGAGATTCCCATCCCTATCCACAGGAACAGCGCCCATCATCTGACCGCTGAGAGATATGCAGGCAATATCCGAAGGAGATACCCCTGCTTTGGCCAGGACTTTCTTTGTAGAAAGACAGACCGCTTTCCACCACTCATGAGGTGATTGTTCTACGTAAAGAGGCTGAGGATAATAAGTCTGATAAGGATGATAGGAGCTGGCCAGAAGTTTTCCTTCCTCATTAAATATCCCTGTTTTATTCCCAGTCGTTCCTATGTCATGAACTAAAATATATTTTTTCATTTATTTAACCTCCGTCTCAGAAAAGGTAAAGCATACTACCTTTCTCGATTGGCCCTCAGCGATTAATGAAATCTCCACTATAACTTTTACCTTAAAATGTGTAAAGGCAATACTCTTTTCTTGATTAAAAAATCCTAATATTTAGAAGATATTTTTTCATTTACCCACAAATTCTCTTACGTACACGTTCCGTCACATTAGTCTCGATTATGGAAGTGGCTAATTTCCTTGCTAATTCCTCTTTTTTCATAGCCTTGTTCCCTCTTTAGCTTACACTTATAGTATCTGGAGCTTTTGCAGCTCTTCCTTATACCTTTTACATAAAAGATAAACTGATTCCTTTATTCTGAGCTAAACCTACCATGTATTCCTACAACCAATAAAATTATAATTCCATTCAAAATCATTTGCCATTCAAGTTTAAGTCCTACCATACTTAATATACTGAAAAGAAATGCCAAGACAAGCACTCCCAATAAAGTTCTTAAAACTCCACCTCTCCCACCAGAAAAAAGGGTGCCTCCAATAATAACCGCCGCAATTGATTTCAAGGTAATATCTGCACCTACTCCGGCACCACTTTGAAATGTAGGATAAGGAGTCCTAGCCCATCCGAGGTATAATAGCCCTGCAATGGCTGCTAAAATACCACTGATAAAATATACCAGCATCTGCACACTATCAACATTGATTCCTGAACAGTAACAGGTTCTCGCATTGCTTCCAAGAGCACGAACCTTCCAGCCAAAACAGGTGTTGTTTATTATAAAATAAAGTATTAGGGTTAAAGCTACCCAAATTATTGCAATTACTGGAAACCCCAATATCCTTTTTGTGCTAAAAATAATAAGAGCTTCTGCTGCTCTACCTTTGCCCCCGCCTCCAGTTGTTACATAAAGAATCCCCGTCAAAAAAATCATCATAGCGAGGGTCATAACTACATGAGGAATCTTTAGTTTGGAAATACCAATACCGTTAATTAGTCCTATTACACCTCCCAGCAAAATACATACTATCATTGGAAAAAGAAAACCATGATTTTTCATCAACATAGCCCCAGCCATAATAGTAACCCAGTAGGTTGAACCAATGGAAAGATCTAATCCTCCTGAGAGAATACACATTGTCTGGGCTAAGGCCAGTATCCCAAGTATACTGTTTCCATAAAGTATCATAGTCATATGAAAATACGATAAAAATCCTGGTTGTAAAATGGTAGCTACTATCACTATTAAAGTTAATAACAATATCAATATTAGGGGTTGTAATCCAAACAATGGCAACTTATTGAGTCTATCCATTTATGATGTCCTCCTTCTGATGATATACAATTGAATCCCTACCACCCCTGCCAGCAATAACCCTTTTATTATAAAGTGATACCAGATAGTAATTCCCATAAACTGTAAAATGCTACTTAAAGAAGCAATAATTAAAGTAGAACCAAAAGTTCCTTTATAGCCTCCAATACCTCCTGTGACAAGAGTTCCTCCCATGAACACTACTGTGAAGGAATCAAACAAATAAGGATCGCCAGCATTAGAATTACCACTCCCAATCCTGGCAGCAATAAATAACCCTCCTAATCCTGCACATATTGCACTTATGATAAAAGCTTTCATTTTGGTTTTATCAACATTAATCCCAGCCATCTTTGCTGCGTTAGGGTCTCCTCCAACTGCATATATTTCCCGACCAAACTTTCGTCTTTGCAGTACTGTTATCCCTATTACCGCGACTAAAATCAGAATCAAAACAGCCACAATTGAAAACCCAGATATTTTATATAGAAGCGCTTTTTGAAATGATTCGGGTATATATCCTCCTGGAGTAGGCCTAAGTAGAAATGCTATCCCTTTTAATAAAAACATCATCCCCAGAGTCATAATAAAAGATTCGATATTAAATTTACTTACACCAAAACCGTTAATTAAGCCGACAACAAATGAGACCCCGAGTACCAACAAAATACCGAGGGTAATACTTAATCCCATTGTTTCAGAAGCAATAGCAGTAGCTAAACTGGCAGTTACGCCTACACTAAGATCAAAACCCCCACTTAAAATCACTATCGTCTGACCTAACCCTATTAAGGCTATTGGAACAGCGCTCTCAAAAATGTTAGAGAAGTTAGATATTGTTCTAAAATATGGAGAAATTGAACAAGAAGTAACCCAAAATACAATCAAGATTATATATATGTACCACTCACTAAAAAAATCTTTAACATTGCTTTTCATCTCTGTCTGCTTCCTACACATAGTAAGAATCCAGGAGTTCTTCATCTTTTATTTCTCCGATAAATTCATTTACTATTTGGCCCTCTCGCATAACCAATACTCTATCTGGAAGGTTTGTTACTTCTTCCAGCTCAGCTAATACAACAAGAGTAGAAATACCTTTGTTTGAAAGCTGCCTTAATATTTTGTATATCTCTATTTTAGCTCCTATATCGAGCCCCATTGTCGGCTGATCGATAAGAAGAATTTTCGGCTGTGCAAGGAGCCATTTGGCTAATACTACTTTTTGTTTGTTTCCTCCACTCAAATAACGAACTAATTGCCTTATAAAAGGAGTTTTTATTTCTAATTTATGAATCATATTTTCGACAACTTTTTTATCATT
>QMQA01000159.1 GCA_003648845.1 Candidatus Aerophobota bacterium | reverse complement strand
GTTAAAGACTTTCCTGGAGGAAAGAGGTTACTGGAGAATTTCAGGAATCATTTGAGGGATGAGAAAGGGATTTGCGAAGAAAAAAAAGAGAATGACCATGTCCAATGAACTGCTCTGGTTTATTTTCATTGTGGTTGATCTTTCCCTCTCCGTTGTTGCCTTTTCTATCTGGGGAAGATATGGACTTTATGTTATGATAGGGGTGGGAACTATCATCTGCAACATTCAGGTGATAAAGACTGTTCAGTTATTTGGTCTCGTTGCCACCCTGGGTAATGTGGTTTATGCCAGTATATTTTTTAATACAGATATTTTGTCAGAAATCTATGGGAAAAAAGAGGCAAGAAGAGCTGTGTGGATAGGCTTTTTTGCTCTAATCAGTGCTACAGTAGCCATGCAATTTGCTGTAAGGTTTAAACCAGATATAAGCGATATCATGCAACCTCATCTTAAGGCTATATTTAATTTTATGCCCAGGATTGTAGTTGCTTCTCTTTCAGCTTATCTCATTTCTCAACACCATGATGTATGGGCTTTTCATTTCTGGAAGAAGATAACAAGGGGCAAATGGCTCTGGTTAAGGAACAATCTCAGTACTATGGTTAGTCAGCTTATTGATACGACAGTGTTTACCTTTTTAGCCTTCTGGGGAGTATTTCCCTGGCCAGTCTTCTGGCAGATTTTTCTTACCACCTACATATTTAAGTGGATAATTGCTGCCATTGATACACCTTTTCTGTATTTTGCCCGCTGGCTTTTTCGCAGGAAGAGGACCCCTGGTTGTTTTTCCATCAGAACTTCTTGACGCTGTCTCAAACTGGAATTTGGTACTGTGATGTTTGAGGAAGAATCAGAAACCTGGTAGGGAGTGGTGGACAACAGGCATTTTTATCTGGTGTAAGTAAAATATAGTTCCTAAATCTTTAAAGGGTACCTGCCAAATTCTATAGCAGTATCGTAAACTGCACAGATTTTCTCTGGAGCAACATCAGGTTGAATGTTGTGCACAGGAGCAAACACAAATCCTCCGCCCGGGGCAAGGTCCTTTATTCTTCTTTTGACCTCTTTTTTTATCTCATCTATTGTTCCAAAAGGTAAAACTTTTTGAGTATCACACCCTCCCCCCCAGAAGGTAATTTTTTCTCCAAATTTCTCTTTTAATTTTTTCGTTTCCATATTCCTGGCGGCAACCTGAACAGGGTTTAAAGCATCCACACCAATTTCTATAAAATCTGGTATTAAATCATAAACAGACCCACAGGAATGAAGAAGAAGCTTGGCATTAGAGTGCTCCTTTATAAAATGGTATAGTTTTTTCTGTCTTGGTTTAATCATCTCTCTGTAGAGAGAAGGGGAAATGATGGGTCCATTTTCCGTCCCGAGGTCATCGGATACTCTTACTACGTCTATATACTTTCCCACCTGTTTTAAAGCATTTTTTGCAAGCCTGATCTCATATTCGAGAATTCTGTCAAGTAAAGCACTGACAAATTTTTTATCTGTTAAAAGGTCCATATAAAACTGTACATGTCCTCTCAGCCAGGAGGGAAGACCAAATAGACACTCGCCAAATCCACTTAAAACTATGGCATAATCTGTGTTTTTGTATATATCTTCTGCCTTTTCCTTCAAACCTTCCACCCTTTCAGGGTCGTCAGGATCTGGCCAGCTGTATTTATCAAGGTCTTCTATGGTAGCATTTGCCAGGGGATGCTCATACATATCGTAATAATGGCTCTTTTCTGGCTTTTTGTATTTAATTCCCCATTCATCAACATAACCTCCCTCAGGAAGAGACCTCCACTTTTTTGGTTTTAAGCAAAGGTGCCTTGTATCTACAGAAAATCTCTTGAGAACGGGTTCATCCACAACTACCACCTGCTGCATCATATCAAGTATCCCGGGTTTTGGTCTGTTTATTCCCAGATATTTTTTTAATTTTATGTAAGCTTCTATGTGAATGGAAGTTACAGGGCTTCCCATATCTATGGGAATTCTATCTGGTTCTTTATGCTCCAAAGTCCTGAGGAGTCTTTCTCTTGGTTTCATTATATAGCCTCCTTTTCTCTTGCATACCTTTTGAGTTTTTTAATCTGCTCACCACTGCCAAGGACTATAAGTATATCCCTGGGGTCCAATTTCTCTGTAGATAGGGGGTTAAATTTGAATATATCAGTGCCCCTCTTTTTTATAGCGATAACTATAAGTCCTGTTTTGTTCGGGATTTTAGCCTCTCCCAGCGTTTTTCCTATCAACCAGGAGGAAGGGGGTATTTCCACCTCCTCCAGATTTAAAGTAAACTCACCTGTTCCGCACATAACATCAAGAAAGGATACAACATTTGGTCGGATGGCTAATGATGCCATTCTCAATGCTCCGGTAAGATTGGGCAAGATTACTGCATCTGCTCCTGCTGTGGTGAGTTTTCGCTGGGTCTCCTCTTCAGCTGCTCGAGAGATTGTTCTCAACATAGGGTTAATTGCTCTTGCAGAGATAACGACAAATAAGTTATCCGCATCGGAGGGAAAGGTGGTTAAAATGCCTTTTGCCTTTTCTATTTTGGCTTTTTTTAGAACACCCTCCTCAGTAGCATCACCTTTTATACAGATAATACCCGGATATTTCTCCAGCAGGTAGTTTACTCTTTCCTCATCTTTTTCTATAAGGGCAAAGGGAACCTTTGCTCTGGCAAACTCTTCAGCAACTCTTTCTCCAATTCTTCCTCCACCACAGATTATGTAGTGGTTCTCCAACTTTTGTAATCTTTTTTTCATTTTTTTGAATCTCCTCAGTTCTGTAAATTCGGCCTCTATCAAGAAAGTGCTAACCAGTCCAATCATAACCGCCAGCATTCCATATCCACATATAACAAGAAAAATTGTAAAGACCCTTCCTGCCCTGGATAGGGGATGAACCTCCTGGTAACCTACAGAGGTTAGCGTTATAGCAGTCATGTAAAGAGAATCAAATACAGACCATCCCTCTATATAGACATAACCTGCGGTTCCCGTGATGAATATAGCAACAACTATGATAAGGGCAGCAAAAAGCTTCCAGTGCAGTGTTATCCTCATGCATTTTTATCCATCGGATGTTTGAGATCTTTCAGGCTGGTAAAATTTATTCCACAAAAGTATCGTAACAAACCATCTCTTCCAGAGATCTTCTTGATTTTCTACCCGGCGTATCAGCCGGATAGCCTATGGGGAGAAGGGCTGCTACCTTATATTTTTCGGGAATATTGAGAATTTGTTTAACCAGATTCTGGTAAAATCCTCCAATCCAGCAGGTTCCAAGACCCTCCTCCACAGCTGCAAGTGTCATATGGTCAAAGGCTATGCCAATATCCACGGCATAGGCAGGAACCTCGCTGCGCATTATATAATCTGGTTTGAGAGACACGGCAACGATTATCACTGGAGCTTCCCCTATAAAATGATAAGGAGTGGCTTCCTGTGCCAGTCTTTTTCTTAACCTCTCATCTTTTACTACAATAAATTTAAAAGACTGGGCATTTCTTGCCGAGGGGGCAAGACGAGCTGCCTCCAGAATTTTTTTAAGTTTTTCCTCGGGAATGGGTCTGTTCTGGTAAGACCTTACACTTCTTCTTTTTTCAATTGCTTCCATTACATCCATTTTTACCCCCTTCACTTTCCCTTTTTCAAAGGTTTTTCTACTATCCTATTTTAAAAACAACTGTCTTTCCTGTCAATAAACTATCTCAGTTTCAGAACTACTCACATCAAATAAACTTAACTAATCAATAAACCCGTTAACGTTTACTGAAAGCAGTCCACTGCTGAGCCAGCTGGTCCCTGTAAGGTTTGTATACCATCTCATAAAAGTATCTCTGGGATTTGAGAATTCCCTCATCGTATTTTCTGCAGTGTTCCACAGCTTCCTGCCAGGCTTTTTCAAATTTTCCTTCGAAGCGGGATTCAATCTGTTTGGCAAAATCTTCAGGAGTTTGAACCTTATCCCCGATCAAGAAATATTTAACTCCTTTTATCTCTACACTATAGGCCATCTCATCACCCAGGGTGGATGGTTTAAATGTTCTGGTTATTTGTTCCCGTAGCTTTGGTTCAAATTTTCCCTTTAGGCTGGGTATGGTGATTTTCTCTGCTAACCTTGCGATATTCTGGAGTTTATCTGTCCAGTTGGGATTTTTCTCCAGCCTCCTACCCCATAGCTCCAGTTTACCATCGGGGTACCTTATTATCTGGAGCCGCCATCCATCAATTTTAGGCTCCACTATCCATTTGCCTTCAAATTTTTCTCCAAAGTAGGGAATAGGTTGCATAAACCACACTGGCCCTTTTAATTCGGGTTGGAACATAGGGTATGTTATTTTGAAGGTTGGTCTGCACCGATTAAAGCTTTAACTATCGCCTTGCCAAATTCTTCTGCTGCTTGAGGGCCACTGGCGGTTATGATATTTCCATCTACCTCCACTTTTTTCCCGGTATATAAGGCACCCTTTGCCTTTAGTCTGTGTTGTTCGGTTGGCCATAC
>QMQA01000158.1 GCA_003648845.1 Candidatus Aerophobota bacterium | reverse complement strand
TAATTATCCCTTTGCACAGACTATTGCTGGATGGCTTTCTCCAGGAGCTATCCCTTATTATATTTTATATGCCATGGCGGTTATCTTTTTTACCTTCTTTTATACCGCAGTGGTATTTAATCCCGTTGAGATCTCCAATAATATACGTCGGTATGGGGGATTTATACCTGGCCTTAGACCCGGTCGACCAACTGCTGAATATATAACCGCGGTACTTACCAGAGTAACCTTTATGGGAGCTTTATTTTTTGCCTTTATTGCTATAGTCCCGATCTTGATTAATCAAGAACTTATGTATAACAGTTTTCCCTTTGGTGGAACTTCTATATTGATTGCAGTTGGAGTTGCACTTGATACAGCCCAGCAACTGGAATCTCATCTTTTAATGCGCCATTATAAAGGATTTATCAGGGGTAGAGCTTAAATGAGGATTGTGATTCTGGGTCCTCCTGGAGCAGGAAAAGGCACACAGGCAAAAAGACTTTCTGAGAAGTTTGGCGTGCCTCATCTTTCTGCAGGTGATCTTCTAAGAGAGGCAGTATCCAGAGGAACGTCTCTGGGTAAAAGGGCACAGCCTTATATCTCTAAGGGCGAGCTGGTGCCGGACCGCATTATTCTTGAGATAATAGGGGAAAAGATAAAAGAAAATAAAGATGGGTTTATCCTGGATGGGTTTCCCAGAAATATATCTCAGGCAAAAGAACTTGATCTTTACCTGAGGGAAGAGACAAAAAACCTTGATGTAGTTGTAAATCTTGATGTAAACGAGGATAGTGTGATTAAAAGACTTAAAAACAGATTAGTCTGTCCCGAATGTGGAGCAGTGGTGAATGTTAGAAATGGATATTCTGATAAGGGATGCCCAAACTGTGGGGCTAAGCTAAGACAGAGAGTGGACGATAAAGAAGATACTGTAAAAAACAGAATAAAAGTTTACCTGGAACACACCTATCCTCTTTTAGAATACTACAAAAAAAGAGGCATTCTGTTAAATGTTTCAGGAGAAGGTACTCCTGATGAAGTTTTTGATAGAATTATAAAATCACTATGATTTATATAAAATCTCAAGAAGAGATAAATCTGATAAGAAAGAGTGGAAAAATAATTGCAGAGCTCTTTGAGCAGATTAAAGAGAAGATAAGAGAAGGGATAACCACACTCGACCTGGATGAGTGGATAGGTTGGTTTATAAAGAAAAAAGGAGCATCTTCTGCTTTTAAAGGCTACAGAGGTTACCCTCGTTACTCCTGTATATCTGTAAATGAAGAGGTAGTTCATGGAATACCCTCTTCCCGGATCTTGAAGAAAGGAGACATAGTTTCTGTTGATATAGGAGTTAAGCTGGATGGATATATATCTGATGCTGCCAGGACTTTTCCTGTGGGGGAGATTTCGGAAGAGAAAGCAAAGCTTCTGGAAGTTACTCGTGAAGCTCTCCGACGGGGAATCCAGCAGGCAAGGGCAGGGAAAAAAATAGGAGATATAAGTTATGCTATCCAGAGCTGGGTAGAAAAAAACAATTGTTCGGTGGTTAAGGTTTTATTCGGGCACGGGGTGGGTTATTTTTTACACGAGGATCCGATTGTTCCAAATTTTGGAGATGCCCATAGAGGGGAAAAACTAAGAGAGGGTATGGTTCTGGCAATAGAACCTATGGTAAATTCGGGGAAAGAAGATGTAAAGGTTTTGGATAATAAATGGACGGTGGTGACCACTGATGGAAAACCTTCTGCTCATTTTGAACATACCATAGCCATAGTTAACGGTAAACCTTTAATTTTAACGGAGTAGGTTTTGCCCAAGGAAAAATTAATAAAAACCTCTGGAGTGGTAGTAGAAACTCTACCCAATGCTACATTCAGGGTAGAGCTTCCAAATGGTCATCGTGTCCTGGCCCATGTTTGTGGAAAAATGAGAATGAAGTTTATCCGGATTCTTCCGGGAGATAAGGTGAGTTTAGAGATATCACCATATGATCTTTCCAGAGGTAGAATAATTTACAGGGAGGGAAAGAGTAAAGAATGAAGGTAAGGTCATCGGTAAGAAAAATATGTAAAAAATGTAAGATAATTAAAAGGCGGGGGGTTATAATGGTTATTTGTGACAACCCCAAACATAAGCAACGTCAGGGGTGATAAGATGGCAAGAATTGCTGGAGTGGAACTACCTCCTAACAAGAGAGCATTTATAGGGTTAACCGCGATTTATGGTATAGGTCGAGACCTTTCAACCAGGATTCTTAACCAGGCAGGGATAGATCCTGCAATTCGCATCAAGGATTTGACTGAAGACCAGATAAATCGTCTAAGACACATAATTGAGGAAAATTACAAGATAGAAGGGGATTTAAAAAGAGAGGTGAGTAATAATATCTCAAGACTAATAAATATTGGATGTTATAGAGGAATAAGACACAAAAGAGGACTGCCGGTGAGAGGACAGCGAACCAGATGCAATGCCAGGACTCGTAAGGGTCCTCGTCCCGGCGTAGGCACTAAAAAGAAGAAAAAATAAAATAATAAAGATACCAGGGAGTTAAAGATGGCTGCCAGAAGAAGCAGGGAAAAGAAGAAAAAAAAAGAAAAAGTTGATGAAGGAATGGCTCATGTTCATTCTACCTTTAACAATACTATCATCACTATTACCAACTTAAATGGGGAAGTACTCTGCTGGTCTTCAGCTGGAGTTGTGGGTTTCAAAGGTACAAAGAAAGGGACCCCTTTTGCTGCCCAAAAAGTTGCTGAGGATGCTGCTAAAAAAGCCCGGGAAAATTATGGACTTCAGAGGGTTATCGTGGTGGTTAAAGGTCCAGGTTCAGGAAGAGAAACAGCTATAAGAACTCTTCAGGCGGCTGGGCTTAAAGTAGTTGCCATACGGGAGGCAACACCTATTCCCCATAATGGATGTCGCCCTCCTAAAAAAAGGAAAGTGTAAAAGGAGAAGAGAATGGGTTTGCAGATGGAGGCAAGGTGTGCTCGTTGTCGCAGGTTAAACTCCAAATTATTTTTAAAAGGAGAAAAGTGTCTCACCGATAAATGTGCTCTGGAAAAAGGAAGGCAGACCTCACGAATTCCTGAGCGGAGAATGTCCCAGTATGCCAGGCAATTGCGGGAGAAACAAAAACTGAGGTTTAGGTACGGGATTGTAGAAAATCAATTCAGACAGTACTATGAAAAAGCTGAAAAGATGAAGGGTGTGACTGGCGAAGAACTTCTTCGTCTTTTGGAACGAAGATTGGATAATGTCATATACCGGTTAGGATGGGCTTCTTCCCGGAGGCAGGCTCGGCAACTGGTTTCTCATGGTCATTTTCTGGTCAACGGAAGGAAAGTCTGGACTCCCTCCTATCAGGTAAAAGAAGAAGATGTTATACAGGTGAAAGATAAAAGCAAAAAGATGGATTTGATAAAGCAAAATCTTCAATCTTCGGTTAAACAGACTCCACCTGCCTGGCTGGAAGTTGATAATAACTTGTTAAAAGCAGTCGTAAAAAGGCTACCGGAGAAAGAGGAGCTGGACCAGGAGATTAATGCTTCCCTGATTGTGGAGTACTACTCAAGAAAATAGCCTCTTGTATTAAATCAAAATAAAAGGAGGAATTGGTTGAGAAAGCTGGTAAAACCCGAGAAGGTAAAGATTGAAAAAGAGACCTTTTCTGATACCTATGGTAAATTCATAATAGAACCTCTGGAGAGAGGTTTTGGTATAACAATGGGAAATTCCCTGCGGAGGATACTTCTTTCCTCTATTCCTGGAGCAGCTGTAACTTCTATAAAAATAGACGGAGCAACACATGAGTTTGCTACTTTGCCGGGTATAAAGGAAGATGTTCTCCAGATTATTCAAAATTTGAAAAAACTTAGAGTAAAGCTTTATGTTAATGAGGAAAAGCAGGCTCTTATCGATGAAAAAGGTCCCTTAGAAGTGAAAGCATCTCATATTAAGATAGATAGTGAGGTGGAAATCGTAAATCCTGACCTTCATATTGCTACCTTAAATGATGAAAAAACCAAACTCTGTATGCAGATAAATATTGCTCCTGGAACAGGTTATGTAGAAGCCAGTGAAAATAAAAAAGAAAACCAGCCCATTGGGACTATTCCTGTAGATTCTATCTTTACGCCTGTTAGGAAAGTTAAATATGAAGTTTTACCTGCCAGAGTTGGAAGAAAGACCAGTTACGACTGTCTGGTTCTGGAAATTTTCACTGATAGGACTATAAGACCGGATGAAGCATTAAACCAGGCAGCCAGGATTTTGCAGGAATTTGCCGGAGTATTTATTCTTGAAGGTATAGAGGAGAGAAAAAAAGAAGAGCTCAGGGAAAAATTTCTGCAGATGGGTATAGATGAGATGGGTCTTTCCACCCTGGCTTTAAATGCATTAAAAGGAGCAGGGATAAAAAAGGTGGGCGATCTTGTTGACAAAGGCGCTAAAGAACTTTTGATGATTAATAATTTTGGTGAAAAATCACTGGAGAAGTTAAGAAAAAAACTTGCCGAGTACAATCTTAGCCTGAAGG
>QMQA01000157.1 GCA_003648845.1 Candidatus Aerophobota bacterium | reverse complement strand
GCCTGAGAATATCATCTGCCAGTTTGAATGCTTCAAGAATGCTGGTTTTTCTGTCAATTATCTCAAGTAACTGCTGATTGGGAATAACAATAAGGGTATCAACCACCTCCATTAGTTTGGCAATCCCTTCCTTGGCAATCTCCATTTTTCTTTCAAGCTCAAAAAGGAAAGGCTTTGTTACCACACCAACCGTTAATGCCCCCAGCTCCTTCGCAATGCTGCCCACAATTGGTGCTCCACCTGTACCGGTACCTCCACCCATACCTGCTGTAATAAAAGTCATCTCGGCTCCCTGCAGAGCCTCCATTATTCGATCCCTTGATTCCAGAGCCGCTTTCTCCCCTATCTCAGGATCAGCACCTGCACCCAGCCCCTTGGTGAGATTAGCACCAAGTTGAATCTTAACAGGAGCCTTGTTAGCATTAAGGGACTGAAGATCGGTATTCGCGGCTATAAATTCGACATTCCGTAAATTAACATCTATCATCCTGTTTATGGCATTACAGCCCGCACCACCAATCCCGATAACTTTTATCTTGTGCTCCAGTCCAGAATCTTCCAAAATCTCAATGTTCATATTTTCCCCTCCCTGGTATATTCTTGCAAAAACTTTTAAGCCTTTAAAAGTCAAGTTTTAATTTTTTTTGGCTGGCCGGTTTTTTTCATACCTTAAAAAAACTCACCCAGCCAGTCTACCATTCTCTTTTTAATGTTTGAGAAAAGGCCTGGTCCTCTGTTCTCCATAAAGCTCTCAGGCCTCGCATTCATACCGTACAGCAAAAGGCCCACACCTGTAGCAAACTCAGGACTTGCCACCTCATCAACAAGGCCACCAACACCCTGAGGCCTTCCAACTCTAACAGGCATCTCAAAGACCTTTTCTGCAACCCTTTCAACACCAACAAGCCTGGAGGTTCCTCCTGTAAGAACAATTCCTCCAGAAATAATATCCTTGAAATCAAGCCTGTCGAGATTCTCTTTCACAAGGAAAAAAATCTCCTCTATTCTTGGCTGAATTATCTCAGCAAGGATCTGCCTTGGCATTACATTGGGTTTCCTTCCACCAACCGAGGGAACCTCAATGGCTTCTTCAGGATCGACCAGATCCGAAACAGCAACTCCCCATTTCTTTTTTATTTCCTCTGCGGTCTGCACAGGTGTTCTCAACCCTATTGAAATATCATTTGTTATGTGGTTACCACCCAGTGCAATAACACTTGTATGCCAGATACTTCCATTAAGATAGACAAGAACATCAGTTGTTCCTCCTCCAATATCAAGGAGAACCACACCAAGCTCTTTTTCATCATCCTTCAGAGTTGAAAGTGCCGAGGCAAGAGGCTCAAGTACTATATCGTTCACCGCATAACCAGCCCTGTTAACCGACTTTACTATATTCTGTGCTGATGCAACCGCTCCTGTAACAATGTGAACCTCAGCCTCAAGCCTTACACCACTCATTCCTATTGGGTCTTTTATCCCATCCTGGTTGTCCACTATAAACTCCTGTGGAAAAACATGGATAACCTCTCTTTCCATTGGTATTGCAATAGCTTTTGCTGCATCAATTACCCTCTCTACATCCTCCCGGCTAATCTCCCTGTTCTTACTCGAAACAGCCACCACACCACGGGAGTTTATCCCTTCAATGTGACCCCCAGCAATCCCTGCATATACGGACTTAACCTCTATCCCGGCCATAAGTTCAGCTTTCTCAATTGCAGTTGCAACGGAGTGAACGGTAGATTCTATGTTTACAACCACACCTTTTCTCAGACCCTTGGAAGGCGAAACACCCACTCCAAGCACATCTATTGAACCATACTCGTTCACCATCCCAATTATTGCACAGACCTTGGTTGTTCCAATATCAAGTCCTACTATAATACTTTCATCATAATTCATGTTAACTCTCCTCTAAAACTTAACAGCTGCATAAGAAGAACTAAGATCTATATAAACATGTGAACTTGTATTCCCGTATATTTTTTTCGTAACAAGCAAAACAGCCCTGAGCTTCTCAAGCTTCTCGCTATCGATAGAAAAACCAAGATATACTTCCCTAACCGGTTCTGCTCTCCTGTTTAATATCACAGTGATTCCCTGGCTTTCAACTACTATTCTATCTATCATCCGATAAATTTCAGGAGATTTTACCTTCATCCCACTGAAAGCAACGATTGCTTCCCTGGTTAGAATACTTCCTATATAATCTCCTACTTTAATATCGACATTTTTTTCATTTAGAGTAATTTCAATAAAATCCTTGTAATGAGGGTTTACTTCACCTGAATTATCGAGTTTTTTCAGAATGAGTCCATCTGAACTCGAAACATATACCTCTTTCCCCATATTTATCAGTACCCTTCCCGGGACCTCACTCAAGAGTATCTTGAGTTTATCGGGATAGATCTTTATAACCTCAGCCGATGCGATTCTCTTATCCCTCAATAATTTTCTCAAAACCACCGATTTCCTTATCGATAAAAGCGATTGATCTGCACTTAATCCTGTAAGAGTTAAAATCTCCTCAGTAGATAAAATATTATTACCCATCACTACAACTGATCTGAGTGGAAAGATTTGAAAAGTCCTTACCCTGGTTGCAAGATTTATTACCACAAACATTAATAAAATACCTATCCCGATAAGCAAAAGCACCCTTGTCGGTTTTCTCGCAACCGTATGGGTTCTTCCAAATCTCTCAATCATAATCTACAAGCAACCTCACCTTAAATACGAAATTCCAAAATCTGAACCTCTGTCTGTAGAAGTACCTTTTTCATCACTATTATAGAATCGATCATTTACAAATGTAACGGGATTCGTTTCACTGATTTCTGCTGTATCATTATCCAGTTGTTTCACCATTCCTGTTTGAGTTTCAACATTTTTGTTTCTAGAAAGATTCAGTAGGAGACCAAGTATTACAGAGTTTGCCACCATACTTGAACCACCGTAACTTAAGAATGGAAGTGAAATACCTGTTGAAGGGAGAAGCCCTGTAACAACAGCAATGTTAAAAACTGCCTGCCATGTAATAAGTGAAGTAAGTCCAAATGCAAGGTAAAAATCAAACCTCTCCTTCTGATATTTTGCTATTGTATACCCCCTGTACGCAATAATGATATAGAGAGCTATCACAAAGAGTACTCCAATGAACCCGGTTTCCTCCGCAATAATTGCAAAGATAAAGTCGGTATGGGGGATCGGAAGATACTTCATCTTCTGGATACTTTTTCCCAATCCTGCCCCAGTGAGCCCTCCCAGAGCAAAAGCCTTAAAAGATTGAATTATCTGGTAACCCTTATCTGTAGGGTCCATCCATGGGTTTAAAAAACCCACTATCCTTTCTTGCCTGTAACTTTTCTCGCTGATCATCAGATACAGAGCAGGTATTGACACAAATACAAGAGAAATAAGGGATATAGCTCTTATCCCAGCAATAAAAAACATCATCAGAGATATGAAAAATATCATGAAGGCTGTTGAAAAGTCCGGTTCAAGAAAAATAAGAATTGAAAAGAGGGTTACTATGATAAAAGGAGGTAGAAATCCCCTGTAAAAATCATTTAGTTCTTCACCCTTCTTCGTAAGTATTGAAGCAAGATATATTATAACTACTATCTTCGCAAACTCTGAAGGCTGAAAACCAAATCCCCCAAATCTAAACCATCTCCTTGAGGGATGAACAAAACCAAATTTTATCAGGGCCGGTATAAGAAGAAATACAAGCAGGAGCAGGGTCATGATTACCAGCGGCTTAATAAGTCTCTTTATTTTTGAAATATCAAATCCAATAAGCCCCAGAAGTATTAACAATGACAAAAGTGTCCACACAAGCTGCCTTTTAAAATAAAACATGTAATCACCTGCTTTCAGGCTTTCGCTGATACCAGCACTGAATACCATGACCAATCCAAAACACATCAGACTGAATCCGGTCGCAAACAATACGTAGTCAATAGAGTGTACCTCTCTCACTGCTGTAGTATTATGCGAACACCTGTAATCAAAAGTCCCCTCTGTCAAAACTCTCTCCTACTGAATCTTCAGGGTACTCATTGCAATAAGGGCTAGCATTGCTCCAATAATCCAGAAACGAACAATTATCTTTGACTCCGACCACCCTTTCAACTCAAAATGGTGGTGGATTGGAGCCATTAGGAAAACCCTTTTCCCGAACAATTTATAAGAAAAAACCTGAAGTATTACTGAGAATGTTTCAGCAACAAAAACGCCTCCAACAATAATGAGAAGAATCTCCTTCTTGATCAGGAGGCTTATCACACCAATAGCTCCGCCAAGTGAGAGTGAACCGGTATCCCCCATAAAAACCTCGGCTGGATGAGCATTATACCATAAAAACCCTATACCTGCTCCAAGTACACTCATGCAGTATACGGTAAGCTCCGCACTATCATGAATAAACGGAATCTTGAGATATTCCGCTATCTTAATATGGCCTGTCAGATAGCTGAGTCCCGCGTATGCTGAAACGACAAAAATTATCAAACCAAGAGCCAGGCCATCGAGCCCATCGGTTAAATT
>QMQA01000156.1 GCA_003648845.1 Candidatus Aerophobota bacterium | reverse complement strand
TCCATGGATAGTACTGAAACTCCATCACCGGTATATTCCATTGCCATGTAGAGTGCCCCATTAACTCCTATGTCTCCTATGATTTTCAGGATTATATCCTTGCCCGTTACCCACTTTTTAAGTCTTCCATGAAGAATGATCCTGATGGTTTCCGGTACTTTAAACCAGGCTTTTCCAGTTGCCCTTGCACAGGCGAAATCTGTACTTCCAACACCTGTGGAAAATGCCCCCAGTGCGCCGTAAGTACATGTGTGGGAATCCGCGCCAATTACAAGATCTCCAGGTAGTACCAGGCCCTGTTCCGGAAGAAGTGCATGTTCTATTCCTACTTCACCCACTTCGTAATAATGAGTTATATCCATTTTCCTGGCAAAGTTCCTTACCATCTGAACCTGCATGGCTGATTGGATATCTTTATTGGGGGTAAAATGATCTGGGATCAGGGCAATTCTATCCTTATCCCATACCTTACTCACACCCAGTTTCTAAAACTCTTTGATACCGATTGGGGCGGTTATATCATTTGCCAGAATAAAGTCGCAGCTGGCCATTATTAGCTCGCCTGGCTTAACCTCATCTTTACCGCAATGAGCTGCCAGGATTTTCTCTGTTATTGTCATTCCCATCTTATTCTTTCCCCCTGTTTGATAAGCTGTATCGATGCAAGGATTTGGATAACGTTTACAGTTCAGAATAAGCTGAACAATGATAGAAATATATAATAAATTAATTTAATACGTCTATATATAAAAATTGAAAAAAATAGAGTCCCAGTAGGTGTGGCAGTTTTTTTCTGGAGTAGTGATTGTTATAAATATTTTTCGAATTGTAAGACTCATTGATCAGCGCTCTGGTATATAGATAACAGTATCTTTCCGGTCAGGGGAATAATTTTTTAAGCTTAAAATTATTGACAATTATGCCAGAAATATTAAACTATATGCAGTTTAACAAGGAGGGGAGATATGAAAAAACTCGTTATATTACTTATAATTACATCAATAATAATCGTTACACTGGTCTCTTCAACGATATTTGCCCAGGAAAAGAGGATTTATAATGATGGAGTCGTTGATTATGTTCCGGTTGGTACGGCTTTCAGTATTACTGCAGAGGATTTAGAATCAGGCATAAAAGAGATTCAGGTAAGTGTGGATGGGAGTCCATTCCAGACTTATACAGAGCCGATTATTCTTGTTGAAGAGGGCAGACATATTATCGTTTACAGGGCGATAGATATTACGGGCAATGTGAGCAGAGAGAGCATATATACGGTGGTTGTGGATGGTACTCCTCCTGATGGCCTTGTGAGTGTTATTGGTCCCAAATACATTTCTGAGAAGGGTATCTATATAACAAGCGAGAGTATGATCGTACTATGGGCGGAAGATGCTCTTTCCGGTGTT
Source organism: Candidatus Aerophobota bacterium (assembly GCA_003648845.1). The sequence goes on along the minus strand of QMQA01000156.1, from coordinate 3,148 downwards.
CAGAGTATCTATTTTAAACTTGATGAAAATCCATATATTGCCTATACAGAACCAATAAAAATAGAAGAAGAGGGTCTTCACAGAGCCGAGGCTTATGCTGTTGATAATGTGGGAAACAGAACTCCGACTTTTGTCGTTGAGGGCTATGTGGATAATTCACCGCCTCTTGTAGCGATTCTTCCAAAAGAAGATCTCATTTCTGTCAATGGAAAGTACTACACAAATCGAGATAACGAGTATTTTGTGAGGGCAACTGATCGTTATTCTGGTGTTAGAGCAATATATATATCAATTGATGATAGCCCATATGCACTGTATTCTGGACCTTTCAGAATACAGTCTCAGGGTTTACATAAAATTACGGCCAGGGCAGTTGATAATATCGGTAATGAGTCAAGTCCGGTTTCTCTCAGCTTCTTTGTTGATGTAACACCGCCTGTGCCTGAGATAGGTGCTACTGTGGAATGAGATTATGTAATGTATAAATATTACAGGGAGTATCTGGTTTAATTTTGACTTGACATTTTTTGTATAACTTGATACGGTTGCCTCTATAAAAATCTATGGAAATGTTGAAGAATGTAGAATCATCCTCTTTTAGTTTAATACCTGTATTTTGTTTTAAATTCGGTATCAAGTAAAATTAACTAAAAAATTTCATGCAAAGGAGGAGGTTATGAAAAAGGTTTGGATGGTGGTCACCTTGGTATTACTGGTTTTGTTCAGTTTTACAACCGTGTATGCGGGCGGAAAAAAGGCAGGGGCCATCAAGGTTGGAACTCTGCTTGCCCACACAGGTCCTCTGAAAGAGTTTGGACCTGCCATTCAGAATGGTGCTGTACTTGCTGCGAAACAGCTTGAGGAGGCAGGCTTAAAGATCAAGCTGATTCATGAGGATAGTGAAACATCGGCTATTCCTGCAACCAATGCTGCAAAGAAACTTGTGGAAGTAGATAAGGTTGTCGCCATAATTGGGGCGCTTGCCAGTGGTGTGACCGTTCCGGTGGCTGAATCAGTAACATGCCCGAATAATGTTATTATGATATCACCAGCATCAACCTCGCCCTTAATTACTGCATTACCGGCTGATAAGGGCAAGGATTTCCTTTTCAGAACCTGTCCTTCCGACGCACTTCAGGGCGTCGTAGCTGGAGAGCTTGCTGCCAAGAAGATAAAAACAGCTTCGATTCTGTATGTAAATAATCCCTATGGTCAGGGCCTCGCGGAGGAGTTCAAAAATTCATTTGAGAAAAATGGTGGCAAGGTGCTGGCGATGGTACCACATGATGAGAAAGCTGCTGAGTCATACACAGCCGAGTTGAAAAAAGCTCTAGCTGGTAATCCTGATGCCCTTGGTGCCTATAGCTATCCGGAGCATGCGAAGATTTACCTTAAGGAGGCCATCGAGTTCTTTAATTTTAAGAACTTCTTCTTCTGTGACGGTACCAAATCTCAGGAGCTGATTGAAGCCCTTGGAGCAGAGAATCTTGAGGGGCTCATGGGGACGGCGCCAGGTACAAAGGGAGGAGAACCTCTTGACAGGTTTAATGAGGCTTATCAGAAAGAGTATGGAGAGAAACCGCCATTACCGTTCATAACCAATGCTTATGACGCAATGGCTGTTATCGGGTTAGCGGCATACAGGGCAAAGGTTAAAGGACTTCCACTGACATCTGAAAACATAAGGGATAATCTACGTGCAGTTGCAAATCCTCCTGGCGAAATAATTATGCCTGGAGAGTTCAAGAAGGCATTTCAGTTGCTCGAACAGGGAAAAGATATCAATTATGAAGGTGCGGCTGGATCTGTTGATTTTGATGAAAATGGAGATGTTGTAACTCCGATAGAAATCTGGAAGTATAGTGGTGGAACAATATTGACGGTTGATATGGTTACTGTTAAATAGGGTTTTTAAAAGGATTCCTAGAAACTCTACATAGGTTATGAACTCTGGTTCAAAGAGGATATGGTAAGCAATACCGATGAAAATCTTTAGAATAATAAGAGGGGAGTGAGCACTCCCCTCTTTTTTTGAAAATATATTTTATACTGTGTATCTCTCCTCAAAAAATTATATTGGAAAATAGAAGATATTATAGTCTGGAAATTTTTATGTAATAATTCACGCCATACGGGAGACTTTTTTCTCCTCCCCAAGCATTCCCTGGGGCCTCATTATAAGAATGATTTCAAGTAGGATTCCTATGAGCAGAAATCTTATATAGGGAGCTCTTGATTTAAATGTATATGGAAGAAAACTTGTCATGAACTTTGTTCCAATCCATATGGCCCATACCACAAATGCACCCAGAATGGCACCCTTGTTATTTCCGCTTCCTCCCGCCATAATCATGACCCATATTATGAAAGTGCCGTATAGTGGGGTAAAGACATCAGGCGATATGGCTTTTGTATAGTGGGCATATAGAGCGCCTCCTATTCCCATTACCATCGCGCCAAATACAAAGGACTGCATTTTAAACTTTGTTATATTCTTGCCGCTCATTGCGGCTGATACTTCATCCTCCCTTATTGCTCTCAGAACTCTTCCCCATGGCGATCTTATAGCTTTTTCTATGAGATAGTAGATTATTACCAGTGTGATAATTACTATCAGAAGGTATATATAGTTATAATATCGTGGGTCTACCAATCCACTCAGGGGTTGGGGAAGACCTGCAAGGCCCTGAGGACCATTGGCAAGCCACTGTTCATTATTGAAAATAAGCCTTATAGATTCTGCAATACCAATGGTGGCTATTGCAAGATAGTCCTCACTGAGTTTTAATGTAGGGATCCCAATGAGAAAGGCAATAAAACCTGAAGCCAGAGCAGCTCCAATGAGTCCAAACGGAAATGGTAGACCCAATGCAAATATCTGCTGTACATACTCTGCATAAAGGCCGGTAGGTTTGGGTGATGTGATAAGGGCCGATGTGTATGCTCCTATACAAAAAAAACCGGCTATTCCTATGTTGAATAGGCCGGTGTAACCCCACTGGATGTTCAATCCGAGGGTGAATACGGCATAGATGCCTGCCATTATTGCGAATGAAACCAGATATGCTAAGAGTCCACCTATTTCCATATTTTTGCCTTTCCTCCAAAGATTCCCTGTGGCCTTACAAGCAAGAGTATGATCATTATC
>QMQA01000155.1 GCA_003648845.1 Candidatus Aerophobota bacterium | reverse complement strand
TTGAAAATCCCGGGGTTGACGTGTTCATCAGGGAAAAGCTTCCTTTCTTACAAAGACTCAAAACAGCTGTAATTGTAAGTATTGCTGGAGAAAGTGAGGAGGATTATCTCAGATTAGCCGAAAGGTTAACAGAAAAAGAAGGTATAAAAGCTCTTGAGCTAAATGTATCCTGTCCAAATGTCAAATCAGGACAAATCATAGGAAAAGATGCCCGGCTTATTTTCTCTTTATGCAGGAAGTTAAAAAAAGCGACCAATCTGCCCTTCATTTTGAAACTCCCTCCTTTTATAGATGTGGTGGAGGTTGCGCAGGCTGCCAGGGAAGGAGGAGCAGAAGCTCTATCTTTGATAAATGCTGTCCCGGCAATGGTAATTGATGTTAACAGTCAGCGTCCAAAACTCGGGAATGTTACGGGAGGACTTTCAGGACCGGCTATAAGGCCAATTGCTGTAAAAATAGTCTGGGAGGTTTGCCAGAAGGTAAATATTCCTGTCATTGGAATGGGGGGGGTAATGGGTCTTGAGGATGCTCTTGAGTTTGTACTGGCTGGTGCAAGTGCAATAGCAGTGGGGACGGCTAACTTTGTTGATCCGGGAACCTCGGTGAGAATTATTGAAGAGCTTGAGCAGTATCTACGCGAGAAAAAAATAAAAAATTTCTCCGAGCTTGTTGGCGCTGTTTTAATCTAAAAAGGAGGGTAATTTTGTTTTCCTGGATAAAGTTCATTATTTGTAGCGTAGCTCTTATCTGGTGTGGTTATAGAGCATCTTATCTGGGGGATATTTTATGTGAGAAAACCGGTATCACGAGGACTATTATGGGATTTGCAGTTCTTGCTATTGCCACTTCTACACCAGAGTTTGTAACAAGTGCTGCCTCTGTGGTGGTGGTCAAATCGCCTGATTTTGCAGCTGGGGACCTTTTTGGAAGCATTATTTTTAATTTAGGTATAATTGCTATTTTGGATTTAATTGAAGGGGAAGGACCCCTTATGTTTAAAGTTCATACCAAGCAAATCCTTTACGCTGGGTGGGTTGTAATTTTCTTGAGTGTAGCCATGTTCTCCATGCTTTTAAGAATCGTTACAGGTGCAGGTATGAGTTTTTCAGGTATGGGTTTTGAAAGCTTTATTCTTCTTGCCCTTTTAGGCATAGCGCTTGTTTCCATATTTAATATGGAGAAGGCTGACAGACAAAGTGCCTCTTCCCAGCTTGCCGAAAAAATATACCAGCATATATCTTTTAAAACCACCTCAGTCAAATTCATCTTTTATCTTTTAGTAATTGTTGGACTTGGGATATGGCTTTCCCAAATAGGAAAGGAGATAGTTAAAGTTATGGGCTGGAGCGAAGTTCTTGTGGGGACCTTTTTCCTCGCTATTGTAACCTCTTTTCCCGAGCTTATAGTCTCAATAAGTGCCCTGCGGTTTGATGTAGATATGGCGGTTGGCAATATTCTGGGAAGTAATTTTTTTGATATGATGATCATTCCTCTTTGTGATGCACTTTTTAGAGGTGGTGCATTCCTTTCCTTTATTCAAATAGAGAATCTTTTTACCATGATTTTAGCTGTAATACTATTAAACATAGTAATAGTTGGGCTTGTATTAAGATCAAGACGCTCTTTCATGAAACTTGGCTGGGATGCTATAGCTATGGTTCTGGTTCTTTTGGGAGGAGGTTCTATCCTGCTTTTTCTGGTAAAATAGGGTTTTAAGAGCACCGGGGGTTGACGAAGGGTGTTTGTTTAATTTAATATATACTGGTAAATGGATAAAAATCAGGGAAGGGAGAAGTTATGGATCTTGATGAGAAATGGGAAAAGGCTATTAGAGAAACCAGAATAATAAGGTACAGATTACGTAACCTTTTAGCTTTTGATTCTACCGAACTTCCCTATATAGCCCTTGCCTCCTCAGCTGTGAACTTAGGCGATACTGTAGTGAGAAAAGGGAAGGTAATAGTTCACAGACCTTTAATTATACTTCCTCAGGGTCCTTTTGCCCAATTTGAAGGTTTTGATTTTGAGGATGATTTTAATTTAACCGGGGATGATATCCGCAGGTTTCTCTTGATGAGAGGAGTCTCTTTTCCCTCTTTGAAATACCGGAATGAAACTCATACTCTGGATATTTTTGAAGGGGATGTAGATAAGGCTGTGGCTTATTTTTCCGAGCAGCTGGAAAGGAAGGAAGATGTTTATTCCGGTCTTATCACCGGACCCGAAGATGCCTGGCAGTTTTCGGTTCTTATTTATGTAGCTGCCATGGCTGCAAGATCTGCCTCCAGTGATGTAGAGCAGATAATAGAAGAACTTAGAAGAAGGAAAAAATACAGGTAGTCTTTATCTTTTTTCCTCATCCCCTCTGTAAGTTACCCAGCTGGTGGGAGATTCCCACACCTTTACCTCATAAAGTGGAAGCTCTTTTAATCTCTTCCATATCCACAAGGCTATATTTTCAGTAGAAGGTTGAGGTAAAAGGTCATTTAAGTAAGTGTGGTCCAGTTTTTTAATAACTTTTTCTTTAACGATTTTTTCCAGTTCAGCAAAATCAAAAGCAATACCGTCCTCTCCCACTGGAGCCTGCAGGGTAACCTGAACTTTCCATCTGTGACCATGAAGATTTTCGCATTTTCCCTTATAATTTATAAGCTTATGGGCAGCATCAAATTCAAATTCCTTTGTTACAAGCATCTTTTCTCCTTTGTTTTTGGCCGGGTTTTTAAAGTATTATCTTAACAATTTTTTATTTGTCAATTTTAGCCGCTTGCAAGAATCCTGATATTTTTTATAATGCCTTATGGATGAGCTAAAAGGAAATCTGCAAGATGAATACAGCCCCCAAAGATAAATCAATCCCCTTTATAGTTATAACTTCTTTTTTCTTTTCCTTCCTTTTTGCCAGATTATGGGTGATTCTTACAAAGGCCGATAAGTATATGCATCAGGAAAATACCACCTATTTTGGAGAGATTGTAATCATAAAGGGACTGCACATTCATCACTTTTTTTATGGAGTTGTTCTTCTTTGCATTGGTGGCTGGATTGCTCTTAACTACAGGGAAAAAGAGATAAGAAAGATAGCTGGTCTGCTTTACGGAATAGGACTGGGGTTCTTTGTGGATGAGATTGGTTTTCTTCTCACCTGGGGAGAGTACTGGTCTTCATTGACCTATGCTGTTGTTCTTTTAACCGGGGTGGCGTTTTTAAATGCTGTTTATTTTACGGATTTCTGGAACGAGGTTAGAAAAAATATAGTTTTATCAACCAGAGAACACCCTTTAGTATCTAAAGCTTTAAGGATTCCTTTATTGGTGGAGGTGGTGGATAAGATGAGCAATAAAATTAGCAAGACTGAAAAGGTAAGTTTGGCTTTTGCCGGTCTTGTCTATCTGGTGGCTGGTATAGCAATTTTAATTTATCCCAGATTTCTTTACTACTGGGTAGCAGCAGGTTTTATCCTGGGTAGCGTATCTCATTTTATTCGGGCAATTAAGGCCTGATGTATCTTTCAGGTGCAGATTCGCCTTTGTAATTAAGAAGAGATGATGTTATTTGATCTGGGAAAAGTGAGAATTAATGAGATTAACAGTTACCTTCCAGAGTTCAGGCTCTGAATCTTCGGTAAAGCTACCTCTTTATTATAACTATGCCCTGCAAAGTTTCATCTACAACCATATCTCAACCCATCTTGCTGATTTTCTCCATAATAAGGGATACAGATACGGGGGAAGAGTTTTTAGACTTTTCACCTTCTCCCGGATTCTGGGGAAATGCCGAATAGAAAAAGAGAATGAGGCAATTGTTTTTGACAGTCCTTTTAAGTTCCAGATAAGCTCACCTCTGGATGACCTTCTCCAGGAGTTTGCTGAGACTCTGGCAAGAGCCCCTGAGGTATCCATAGATAAAAGCGCTCTTGTTGTAAGTTCCATTGAGGTACATTTTTCTCCTTTTACCACTTCTTCACAGGTTATAAGGATGCTTTCCCCGGTGACTGTTTACTCCACTTTGTCAACATCGAGTGGGAAGAAGAAAACTTATTATTTTTCCCCTTTTGAAAAGGAGTTTTCCGAGCTTATTCAGAAAAACATTTTTAAAAAATATGTATCTTTTTACCATAAAAAGCCTGTCTCTGATGAGTTTAAGATATCTGCGCTAAGGGTTGACAAAAGATCAGAGAAGATAATCAAATACACACCCAGGGAGGGTTCTTACACCATAATAAAAGGCTGGATGGGGATATACAGACTGGAGGGAAACCCGGAGCTTATCCGTTTTTCCTATGATGCAGGACTGGGAGCCAAAAATTCCCAGGGCTTTGGAATGTTTGAGATAATTGACTTTCCGGAAAGGTAAACCCTGTTTTTTGACCTCAACTTCTATTTTCACCTCTCCAACAAATACATTAAAAAAGTTTGAATAACCTCTTTTAATTCCGTTTCTGGAATTTTTAAACTCAAAAGTCAAGAGGATATAAGTTTTGCCTGATTGTGTATTTTTTGGTAGAATAGTCCTGGTAGGAGAAGAAAAATTATCTTTCAGGCAGGCCTTATCTATTTTTGAGGCTATGTGGGAAGAAGGAGTAAGTCTGGGTGTTTTACCGCCCG
>QMQA01000154.1 GCA_003648845.1 Candidatus Aerophobota bacterium | reverse complement strand
CCAATTTCCTTCCCTGTGGAAGGAACAAGAACCATAAACTCATCTCCTCCGTATCTAAAGACAAGGTCACCACTTCTTACATTCCTGGACAGGAGACTGGCTACTTTTTTCAGGATGGCATCTCCAGCACTCTCTCCCTTTGTCTCATTGTACTTTTTAAAATTATCTATGTTCAGATAAATAAGAGAAAAAAGGTCCATATACCTCTGGGCTATCCTCTCACGTCTCTCAAGCTCCCGATGAAAGCTGGACCTGCCGGGAAGGTCTGTTAGACCATCTATCTGTTTTAATTTTTCAATTCTGCGGGTTGTCTCAATCTTTTCCTTGCCCCACTGGAAGAATCCCCAGGCAAGAACTCCAAAGGCAAACATCTTGGTGCCACTTTCCACACTGTAGCGTATAAAGCTTGGCTTTATGAAAAACTCACCCAGAAGCTCGGATAAAGACCCCACAAAGAATAAAAGAATTCCCGCATTAATCCAGACAAAGGGATGTCTCCAGATTCTGCTTAGATGATGAGTCTCAAACAGCATAACAACCACTATCCCCAAAATTACAATATCTGTTGTAACTGTACCAATCTGGGTAGGATACTTTACCTGGAAGAGGACAAAGTGTGAGAGGATAACAAGAAGGGAGACAGCAAGAACAATTAAGGTAAAAAGTCTGCCTTTCATCTTTTCACCCCTTCCACCTTTTATCTTTTATATTTAAAAATAACATCCAGGAGGTGATGTCAGGTCAATTTTCTTTTATGGACAAATTTACATCTCCCTGAAAGAGAACGGATAAAAAAATCTCTACAACTTTTGGGTCAAATTGGGAGCCTGCTCCCTCCTTTAGCTCCTTTATTGCCTCTTTTTGACCAAGTTTTCTCCGATAGGGCCGATCCGAGCACACCGCCCAGTAAGTATCAACCACAGCAATTATCCTTGCTCCTAAGGGTATCTTTCCTCCAGCCAGCCCATCAGGATACCCCTTTCCATCCCATCTTTCATGTATTGCCCTTACTATTGGCACTACAGTTTCAAATCCTTTCACATGTCCAAGTAATTTCTCGCCTGCCTTTGAATGCTCCCTTACTATCTTTTCCTCCTCTTTAGTTAACCTGCCGGGTTTGTTTAAAATGCGGGCAGGAATAGCAAGCTTTCCAATATCATGCAAAAGGGCAGCTGTTCTTATTTTATCTATTTCTTTTTTCTCAAGCCCCATTTTTTCTGCAACCAGGACAGCCTGTTCCGATACGAGCCTGGAGTGCCCGGTGGTATAGCCGTCCTTCTGGTCCACAACCTGGGCAAGGGCACTTGCTATCTGGGGAAGCACATCCTGGGTGTAAAGCTCTTTAAGGTCTGTTTTTTCCCACTCTGACCAGATAACTGTTTTTTTCCCGGGATGATACCTGGCAAAAATCATGCTGCTATCTGCCTTGGCCAGAATATCTTCCAGGGAGCCGCCATGTTCGGGATAGGACACAACACCTATGCTTAAAGTAGGATAGACTCCACCTTCTTTAGCTAACAGAGAAAGGTTTCTGTGTATCCTTTCAGCTACCTTAGCCGCCAGAGTGGAGTTTGTCCTGGGGAGAAGAACAATAAATTCGTCTCCCCCATACCTGCAAACAACGTCTTCTTTTCTTACACAGGACCTTATAGCCTCTGCTACCTGGCAAAGAATCCTATCACCTTCCCTGTGTCCCTTGATTCTATTGATGGCTTTGAAGTTATTTACATCACAGAGAAGAAAAGAAACAGAGCCTTTTTCCCGGGATGTTCTTGCAAACTCCTCCCTGCATCTTGCAAGAAAGTAGCCTCGGGAGTAAAGCCCGGTTAGCTCATCACAGATAGCTTTTTCTTTAAGCTGCTCCAAAAGGATTGCCCTTTCTATAGCCAGTGAGGTCTGCTGAGCAAGCAGCTTTAAAAACCGGATCTGTCTTTTGCCAAAAACTTTTGGTCTTCTGCTATATACAGCAAGTGTCCCCAGAAGTTTTCCTCTGCTGATAAGGGGAGCACATATAAGAGATGGAGTTTTTCTTTTCTTTCCCGCCTCAGGATAAAAAACTCTTGAATTTCTGGTTATATCACCTGAAAAAAGGACCTCTTTCTGCTGAAAAACTTTCCCTGCCAGTCCCTCTCCAAGCCTCAAGGGTATCCTCTTTTTACGCTCCTCACTCAGGTTATACCCTGCTGCAAGTTCCAGATTGCTCTCCCCTTTTAAAAGATGGATAGATGAGGCATCTGCCCTGAGAAGTTTTGCCGTCTCTTCTGTAACCCTGGTAAGAACTTTTTCCATATCAAGACTCTGGGAAAGATAATCCACAATTCTCCCCAAAATTTCAAGCTCTTTTCTTTCTCCCTCAGGCATAGCTTTAGCATTAACCTTGGGTTCCAACTGTTTCCCTCAGACTTCCCACCAGCTTAAATTAAACATCTTGTAGCCGGTGGTGGACAATTTTACCGGTTTAAAGAAATGCCAGAGCCCCCCTTTTTTGACTATACCAATGCTTATTTATTTTGTCAACTTTTGTAGACAAAAGTTAACTACTGTAGACAAATGAGTATACAGCAAGTATAGTGCAAGGAAAGTTTAACTGGTGGAGTTTGATAGCTTGCGAAAAAGTGTACACGTCAAAAGACACTTTCTATCCAGGTATATCACAGGATGTCTCAGAAATTGAGATGAGAAGATGAAAAAAGGTCTGATACCTCCTTTTTTACCAGCTCGTAAACCTTTTTTAGAGGAAGATTTTTCTCTTTGGCAATTTTTTTGCAATCATCGTATTCGGGGGATATACTAACTACCCTCTCATCCCAGATACCCAGCTTGACTTTAACCTCACCAACAGAGGTCTTGAAAGTCTTTATCTTTCTTTTCAGTTTCCTGCGTCTTTTCCGGGATATCCTGATACCCAGAGTCGTTGTTTCTAAAAAAATCGTCTTGATAAGCTCATCCTCTTTATCCTCACTACAGATAACGGTTAGGAGGAGGCCGGGACGATTTTTTTTCATCTGGGTGGGAGTTAAAAAAACATCAAGGGCACCTTTTCTAAAAAGAGAGCTTATAATATACTCATAAAATTGGGGATTCATATCATCTATATTTGTCTCAAGGACAGTTACCCAATCCTCCTGAGGGAAAGTTTTTGCCTCTCCTATTAAAAGCCTTAGCAGGTTAGGTGAAGAAAGCTCTTTTTCCCCCGCTCCGTATCCAACCTTTTCCACTATCATATCCGGAAGGGCTCCAAAACCTGCAGATAAGCTTTTAAGGAGTGCTGCTCCTGTAGGAGTGGTAAGTTCAGCCTCAACCTCCGTAGAGTAAATAGGAACCCCCTTTAAAAGCTCAAGGGTAGCAGGAGCAGGTACAGGAAGATCACCATGGGAAGTCTTGACCACTCCTCTTCCCACATTTACCCTTGATGCATACACCTTCTCAACTCCCATTCTGTCAAGTCCAACAACAGAGCCCACAATATCAACCAGGGTATCTGCAGAACCTAACTCATGCAGGTGCAGACTTTCAAAATCTTCCTGGTGAACTCTGGCTTCAGCTTTTGCCAGAGTTAAAAAAATCTCTTTACTTTTTTTCTTCAAATCGTGGGGAAGGCTCAAGCTATCTATAAGGGTAAGCATTTCAGCAGGAGGCCGGTGAGTATCTGAGGTTAATATAACATCAACTTTTGTTGCAGTTATCCCGCATCTTTTTACCTTTTTTGAGGCTATCCTGCAACCTTTCAGGTTTAAATCATCAACAAGCTCACAAAGAACATCTAAAGGCAGTCCTGCATCTACCAGAGAGCCGAGTATCATATCCCCGCTAACTCCAGAAAAACAGTCAAAATAGGCAATTTTCATAGCTGATCCAGGTTCATCTGGTTAATTAAAGAGGCAAGGTAGCCTGCCCCAAAGCCATTATCAATGTTTACCACCGCTATTCCAGGACTGCAACTGTTGAGCATTCCAAGAAGTGCCGCAATTCCACCAAAGCTTGCCCCATAGCCTACACTGGTGGGAACAGCTATTACCGGCTTCTCAACCAGTGCTCCCACCAGACCGGGTAGTGCTCCTTCCATTCCGGCAACTACCACCAGAACATTGGCACTTACAAGAAGGTCTTTTTCCTCAACCAGGCGATGAACTCCAGCTATTCCCACATCATATAAAGTTTCAACCCGATTTCCCATTACCCTGCAGGTCACCTTCGCCTCCTCGGCTACCGGGATATCCCCTGTTCCAGCGGAAATTACAAGGATAAATTTTTTCCTGTCAATTACCGGTTTTGTCTCTCCTGCAACCACTATTCTTGCTTCAGGATAATAAACAGCCTCAGCAATAACTTCTTTTATTGTCCGGTAGACCCTCTGGCTGGCACGGGTGGCTAAAAGGAGATTGTTCTTTTCCCAGAGCTTTTGGGCAATAGCCTTAATTTGAGAAGGGGTTTTTCCTTCGCAGAAGATAACCTCAGGAAATCCCCTGCGCAGCGTGCGGTGATGGTCAACTCTGGCAAAGCCAAGACTCTCAAAAGGAAGGTCCTTAAGTTTTTCCAGAGCCTCCTCTACCTGAAGCGTGTTCTTTTTTACCTTTTCCAGGATGTCTTTTATATATTCCCTGTTCATCTTTTT
>QMQA01000153.1 GCA_003648845.1 Candidatus Aerophobota bacterium | reverse complement strand
TGTATTTTCTGTATATTTTTTTAGCTCCATATGTTCCAGCAGTGTTTTTCTTTTTTCATAAGGCTGAAAAGCCAGCAAAACCTTCCCTATACCTGTACAATGAAGAGGAACATTCCGTCCTCTCCTTGACATCATGATTCTAATGGATTGTTCGTCAGGCTCTATTTTATCTAATATTAAAGCTTTATCCTTATCCATAACACCCAGATGGACAGTTTTACTGGTATTATTAGCCAGTTGTTTGAGGTAAGGTTCTGCTATTGTTTCGATATCCAAATTATAGAAAAATATGTTCCCTAATTTATAGATCTGCAGACCTAACCTGTATTTTCCATTTTTGTCTTTTTCGATAAATTCTTTCTCCTCAAATGTTCGAAGAATTCTTAAAACGGTAGGTTTGCTTAAATTTGATAACTCACTGATTTCCTTAAGGCTCAAGGTAGGTTTTTCAAAAGAAAAACAATTTAAAATTTGTATAGCACGGCTTACTGATTTTACTTTTTTCATTGTTTCACTATATGAAACAATATTACACATTGTAAATAAGATATCTAAACTATTACTCTTTGTCAATCTCTATTTTCTTGACAGATGAGAGGACATAACCTTTTGTATAAAAGGGATAGATAACACAAAATGTCAAATAAAAATGGCTTTCACACTTAATTTTGACAGGTATAAGAAATCTTTTATTTATTTGAAATTCGGGAATTAAGAACAGAGTCTACCATCCACTATTTTCAGGCTGGGGGAACTTGAGGCTAAAGTTTTTGACTCCCTGGATATGTTTTCCCTACCCATTCCTCTCATACCTATTATGATTTTTTCAAAAAGTAGAGTTGAGGCTAATAAGAAAAACTGCTCTGTAGCTTTAAAAGAGGATAAACGATTTTCTTTTATCGGTCAGGTTCTCTGGAACCGACATTTGCCATTAGGCTATCTTTTTTAAAATCAATTCTTTATTAGTTGAATAATACTGTTGCTGGTTTGAACCGTTCCATAAGTTAATTACCTCCTCTATAGTCTTTTCAAAATCTGCAGGATCTCCCCTGTTAATTCCAAAGCATTTTGGATTGATGTAAATAAAATATTCTCTGTTTCCGCTCAAATAAAGTCCATCAAAATTTTTATCCAGTTTATCCGGTTTTAATAAAACTCTGAATGGCCACACCTTACAGGCAAATGGTTTCATGTTGAGCATCTGCAGGTAACACAACCTTCCGTATAAAAATGGACAACTACCACCCATTTTTCTTGCCAGATACGGCTTTCCTTTCTTTATTCTAACTTTATCTGGCCAAAACTTACCAATCTTTCCGTACTCCTCCCATGTTAAATCTACCACGTATTTTTTGCAACAACTACCACAGGCAAGGCATCTCCAGCTTCTCAGCAATTTCCAGGGTATGTAATTCATTGCTTAAACCTTTACTGATTTCTCTTTCCACAACGACTACCCCAGGATGAAATTTTCTCTCCATTCTGAAAAATCTCCACAATTTCACATTGATTTGGACAATCCTGGCATTCAAATCCTCGCGTCGTAAAATCATCCTCCAGTATTCTGACTCCCTTGAAACGGGAAGGCTCTGCTTGACAGTTTTCCTGAGCCAAGATAGCTACACCAATTGCTCCAGTCACAGCATAATCAGAAGGAACTAAGATGGGAATCTTCAACACATCTTCAAAGGCTCTTTTCATACCCTGATTGGCAGCTACCCCTCCCTGGAAAATTACGGGAGGAAGAAGCTCCTTACCTTTGGCCAGATTATTCAGATAATTCCTCACCAGAGCCTCACAGAGTCCCCTGATGATATCCTCCCTGGCATATCCTAACTGGGTCTTTTGGACCATATCTGACTCGGCAAAAACAGTACATCTTCCAGAGATACTCACTCTGTTCCTGGAAGAAAGAGCAAGTTTTCCAAAATCTCCAATAGAAATGTTCATTCTTCTTGCTTGATGATCCAGAAAAGAACCGGTTCCAGCCGCACAGAGAGTATTCATGGCAAAATCAACCACGACTCCCTCCCTTATAATGATTAGCTTGCTATCCTGTCCCCCGATCTCTATCACAGTTTGAACCCGGGGATTAAAGTTTAAAGCAGCAACAGCCTGAGCAGTGATCTCGTTCTTCACTACATCTGCACCTACTAATGCCTGGGCTAATTTTCTGCCACTTCCTGTGACACCCACCGCTTTAATTTCATCCTTTACAAGATACCTTTTTAACTCACCAAGACAACATTTTATAGCCCGAATAGGGGACCCCTGTGTAGGGAGATAAACCTTATCAACGACCACTTTTTGTCGGTTTAATATCACCGCCTTGGTTGTAACTGAGCCTACATCAATTCCCAGAAACACTTCTTTTTCTCCTTAACATATCTACAAATGATTCTATTCGGGTAAGCATATTTATCTCCGAAAAATTCTCATCAAGCGAGAGGCTCAAAACAGGGATTTTGAACTTTTTGCTCAAATGGGGAAATATGGCCTCAGCTGTATTTTCTGGAAGACAGGTAAAGGGCTTCAGAGCTATAACTCCATCGTAGCCCCTTTTGGCATAAATTTCCGTTTCTCCCAGGCTTCTTCTTTCCTCCCCCCCACCTGTGCACTTAAGATACTTTCTAACCACAAAGTGGTTAAGCCACCATTTCCTGAGATCGGGAAATAAAAACCCTTTTGCCAGTCTGTAAGAACTCATATTCTGCTTGACCAGAACTCCCAGTTCTCCCAGAATGGTCTCTATCTGGTGTGAAACTGCTGGTTCCAGACAGCAGAAGAACTCTCCCACCAGTACCACTCTCAAAACATCTCTTTGAGAATCCTTAGGGATAGAAGAAAAAAGAGATTCTATTAATTTTTTGACCTTCCTGAGTTGAGATAGGTTTTTTGCCTGGTCTATTAATTTAAGGCATCTGTGATAAACCTTGCTCGTTTCCCCTTTTTTAATCTCGTAAGGACGAGTTTCCCTGGCCAGAGCTTCCACTTTTTCGATGAGCTTGAGTTTTTTGAACGTAATTCTGGTAGCTTTTATCAATCGCCAAAAGTGATGGTGGGGATTGCCCGACCACACCTTCATTTTATTAAAAAGAACATCCCAGATATTTTCCCCCAACCCCACCATCTCAAAGTCAAAACCAAGATCTTCAAGAGCCTTTTTCTGAACAATGTGATAATAAGCCAGCCGGCAAAGTCCTTTTTTGCCTGAGGCCATCAAAACAATGTTGGCCCCTCTCTCCAATCCCTCAATCATGTTCCCCAGGGTTACCTTATAGGGAAAACAAGCACACTCGGGACTATGTTTGACACCAAGCTCAATGGTTTTTCGAGAGGTAGGGGGAGGAGGTAGGTACCTGCACCCCATTGTCTCCAGAAAGGCTTTTACCCCGATGTACGTATTGCCCATATGAGGAGAGGTAAAAATGGGATTCATTATTTCCTCTCCAGCATATCTAAAAAAGCTTCAAGTCTTGTTTGAATGTTTACATCACTGGTATTCTCATCCAGAAAAAGCTGCATGACCGGCTTGCCAGACTTGCGGGCATCCCTTACAATTTGTTCAGTAATGAGAGAGTCCGGACCGCAGCCAAAACTGGAGACAAGAATAATTCCTCGAATGCGAGGCTCCTTTAAAGCAAGATAAGCAGACCCCGCTATGTCCCATTCCTCACTCCAGTAAATAAAAGGTAGGCTCTTAAGCTGATGATGGATGAGGTTTGGAGGTATTTGTTCTGGAGTAATAACCGTAACTCCAAGGCTTTTGAGTTTTCCCAGAAGATCTTGGCTGACATAAGTATCTCTCAGATTATAAGGATGGCCTACTACCATTACCTTGAGACCTCTTTGATCCAGAAGAGACAGGTAAAGAGTCTGATCACTTTTTTTTCTCTCTTCTTTTTCCTGGATTAATCGAAAAACAGATCTCATCTTTTTTACATTAAAAAGGTTTTTACCCTCTACCCAGGAGATTTTCCTGTACATCCTCATGTTCAAAAGAAGAAATTGAAATATCCCGGGTTGAGGTTTGCCTTTAATACAGATAGTTAAAATTGGCAAATCCGGGAGCAGAAATCTTGTAACATCGGGTAAGACGAGAAATTTAGGGCAGGTATAGGTACCTCTTATAAGACTTATATATCGGGGAATGAACACAAAGTCGCATTTTCCCTCTAATTTCTTACAGTGTCCATAAAAAACCTTTAAAGGGATACAGACCTCCTCTACAGCAAGGCTAACACCTGTGGTAAGTATTTCCTTGTTGGTAGGAGGGGAAATAATTACCTCATAGTTAAGTTTTTTAAAAAACTCCTCCCATATACCTCCATACTTAAAAAAGTAAAGAGCCCGAGGAATTCCTATTTTCACCCTTTAAGCTACCTTCTTCAGAGTAAAAGCTATCTGTAATTTATCACACCTTAAAGGTCTCGTCAAGGCTTTTCGTTTTTCTGGATGTTACTTTTCAACTTTGATCTTCAATTAACTTCCTGGCTCGAGGAATATCTTGGGGAAAAGTCTTGATTAAACTTTAAAGCTTGTTCTCAATTAAGTCTCGAAACTCGGATTCGTAGACAAAAAACATTATTGTGGTAAAATAAAGACAAAATTTAAACAACTGGACAAGGAGGGT
>QMQA01000152.1 GCA_003648845.1 Candidatus Aerophobota bacterium | reverse complement strand
TGACCGATCCGCAAGGTAATAGAACACTCTGCTGGAAATGTCAAGAATAGACTACATACCAATAACCCAATAAAGAAAAGAGTAAAAGCCATTCGTTTTCTTAAAAACATCTATCCTCCTCCTTTTATTTATTTTTTCAAGCTAACGGCCTTTTTCGCTTTTCACCTCCTCCCGGCCTTATTTTTTTAGCTTTCCTTTACAAACACAATCCCCTCTCCTCAAAAAGTTCAATAATTTTTCTCTCTCATAATTATGCTCTTGGTTTCCACTGCGCCCCAAGTAATCTACTCACACTTGTACTCAATACAGTCACATTCCCACCCTCTTCCCCTCTATTTCTACTTTGCCTACAAGGGATACACAAAAGGAAAAAGTCAGTCCAATAGGATCACAACCGAGAGCATATGATCTCCCCATTCTTCATAATCATCTTTAAATTCCTCTTGTCACGAAGAACCGAAATGTCGGTTAAGGGGCTACGATCAACAACCAGTAAATCGGCCAATTTTCCCTCTTCAATAGAGCCTACCATGCTGTCAACCCCAAGAGCTTCAGAGGCAGTTTTAGTCGCTGATACTAAAGCTTCCATCTCTGACATTCCTGCCTTTACCATCCATTCGAGTTCTTGAGCATTATTGCCATGTTTTAAAACCTTAAATGTATCGCTTCCCATTGCAATCTTTACACCACACTCGTAGGCTTTTCTAAAGCTAGATAGGTGTGTCTCTAAATATCTTTTCGCCCTTTCTTTTTCAACTGGCAAAAATTTTCTTCCTTCCATCCTGTCCACATTCCACATTTCCTTAAAAACTGTTAGCGTAGGTACATAGAAGATCCCTTTTTTTCTCATCTCATTTATATCCTCTTCATCAAGAAACAGTCCGTGTTCAATTGTGTCGACCCCAGCTGCAATTGCACTCTTGATTGCAGAACTCACAGTTGCATGAGCAGCCACTCTCCTCCCAGCAGAATGAGCTTCATCTACAAGAGCTTTTAGCTCTTCATCGGTAAAACTTTCTCGACTTGACCAGAAATGATCCCAGGGATATCGAATATATCCCCCCCCTGAAACAAAGGTTTTGATACAGTCTACACCCTTTCTAACTAGCTCCCTTACCTTCTTTCTAATCTCCCAAGGTCCATCAACACCAATATCCTCTTTTCTGAGCTGGACATTGTATATCCCTTCTGGACTCAGTTCTTCCTGATGCCCTCCTGTTACTCCTAACCACCCGCATGCGACAATACGGGGTCCCGATATAAAACCTCTCTCAATCGCATCCCTCAAAGCAAGGTTGTCCCCCTGACCTACATCCCGAACTGTGGTAAAACCTGCTTCTAGAGTTTCCTTAGCGTTTTTAGCTCCGGATAAAACTTTCAGGGTTTCCGAGGCCCGAAGAGTCTCCAGGACAGCATCTGACTCGCAAGAGCCGAGTAGGCCTGGCACTACACAAAGATGAAGATGAGAATCAATAAGACCTGGTATTACCTCTCGTCCCTCTAATTCAAAAATAGATTCCTTAGGGAGTTCTTTTTCGAGTGGTGTAAGCTCCTCTACTTGTCCAATCTTTTTGATCTGAGCACCATCGATCAAGATCGATTGCCTCTCTAATACTCTTTGATTAACGACATCAACAATATTGCAATTTCTTAATATTACTTTTCTTGACATTTCGTTCCTCACTTTTTCTTCGTATATATATTATCTTAAAAATTTCCACTCGTTTCCTTCCGCTACTTCACTGGGTGATATTAGTAGCATTCATGAGAAGTCACTTGCTTCAGTACCGAATTAAATGTTTCTGCAAACTGATCGAGGTGTTCACGCTCTATGATCAATGGCGGAGTTAGCCGTAAAGTCGACTCCCCAAAGATATCAAACAAAAATCCTTTTTCCATCATTAGACGTTTTATCTCTTCCGCTTTTTGAGGTGCAGGATACCTATTTTCCTCTTCCACAATTTCAATACCTATAAACAACCCTTTCCCTCTTACCTCCCCTACTATACCGAAAGCAGAAGCCAAATGTTGGAGTTCATTGATTAGATACTCTCCAAGTTTCGCTGCCCTCTCACACAATCCTTCCCTTTGTATAAGTTCGATTGTTGCCAAGCCTGCTACGCATGCGACGGGATTTCCTCCAGCCGTCGAAGAGAAATCTTCGTATTCAAAAACATCTGCAACTCTATCTGTTACAACAAAAGCAGCAAGAGGAAATCCTCCGCCAAGAGACTTCCCTAAAACCATAATATCCGGTTGAATCCCCCAGTGTTCGACAGCAAATATTTTTCCTGTTCTACCAAGCCCAGTTAGCGCCTCATCAGCTACGACAGCTATGTCATGACGTTTACAGATCTCTATAAGTTTTTCAAAGTAACCATTGGGAGGAACAATAACCCCTCCATCTCCAAGGATCGGTTCAAAGAATACCGCTGCTACATCACCACAGGTACCGTATTTCAAAAAGTCCTCAACATATTCAGTACACGCAAGCTCGCATTTCGGATAGGTGTGTTTAAGACTACATCTAAAACAATATGGCGCTGGAATATGATGAACCCCAGGCAGAAGGGGACCTATCTTTCGTTTATTCTTGCTTAGTCCAGTCAAACTTACCGCACCCATAGTGCGACCTACGAATCCCCGTTGCAGACCTATCAACTCAAACTTCCTCTTGTATTTTCGCACAGTTCGCATCGCTCCTTCAATAGCTTCACTACCACTGTTGCAAAAAAACATTTTCCTTAAATTCCCCGGGGTAATCTCAGCCAATTTCTCTGCTAATTCTGCAACTGCTTCTGAATAATATATATAATGATTAATATGCGTGATATTTTCAATTTGTTTTTCAACTCTTTCTTTTACGTAATCCGTATATTCGTTATTATAACCAAGCAACGAGACGCCACCACCTGTAGTAAAATCCAAATATTCTTTTCCAGATGTGTCTATTAGTCTTACTCCTTTACCTTTTCTGATTGCTATTTTATTCACCACAGGCTTAAGAATAAAATTTTCATACTGCTTCTTTATCCCATTCAAATCCATTGACATCACCCTCCTTATTTACAAACTTTTCTACACCCAAACTACTCCCTTTTCCACATCATTCCTTTTCTAAGGAGTTTCTCCATATTTTCTTCTCTTATATTATGGTATTATTTTTTAGGAAGAAGTGATTCAAAGTCAGACAACTTAAAACCTCGACGTCGAAGAATCGAATCCATTTTTTGATCAAGTGAGTTGTCTACTGCGGGATCGAGCCTATTTAGTGAAGTGGTATTAAGAATTTCCTTTACACGCTCTCGAGCCCGAGAATAAGTATCTTTCCAACCAGCAGCCTCCCAGTCTTCCCTTCCCTGTCGATCGAAAATTGTTGAAAAGAGATACTCCTTCTTAAACCAATCTAATGTATGTTGGTGTGTTAAAAAATTCCCTCCGACTCCCACGTCCTTTATCACCTCTAATGCAAGTGTTTCTTCGGAAATATCAATACCCTGAAGAAGCTTTTTCACAAAGCGACAAATCTCATGATCAATAACTAGTTTCTCCAAGCTGTATGTTCTTTGAGAGTCAAGAAAGCCTAATCCTAAAGGTCCATTATTACCTGCAAGAGGAATCAAAAACTGGGTCATAGCAGACTCTGCTCCCGTTTGGAAATCAATGAGTTTTGAATCACTATTGGAATCACCCCCTCCTGTAGGTAAATTGTAATATTTTCCCATTTGAGTATTAGCCATAAGCATCATTATAGCTTCTATTGAAGATAAGGCAGCAGTTCCATAACGCATATCCATATAAGCAGGAGCACCAGCGTAAATACACGGAGTACCCGGAGAAATTATTTGAACGAGGACCAGACCACTTAAAGTTTCAGCTACTTGTTGAGCAACCGAGCCTGCCACCGTAGCGGGAGCTGCACCTCCAGCAAGGGGCATAGATATAATAGAGACGGGGAGTTTAGCACGCGCACCCTCAACAAGAAATCCAGCTCCCTCTTCTGACCAAGTAAGAGGAGGAACAGGGCACGATTCCACCTGACCAAAAGGTTTTTCGCGAAAAGCCTCCTCACTTCCTCTTACAATCCGGAGAAGATCTAAATTATCAATTAAATCTTGAATGCTGATACCATCAGGAGAACATGGTTTAGATGCAAACTTTAACCGAAGATAAAAACGCCATACTCCCACTATCTCTACAGGTACATCCTTGACGATAAAACCCGGAGCTGTCCACGAGATCTCAGGTAGTGCATCTATAACTTGATATGTCTTTATCAAATCCTCTGTAGTGGGGTCTCGAGCTGTTTTACCATCGCTGTCTAAGAAACGAATTGCCGATCCTCCAGCTCCAAAGTGAATATATGATTTTCCCCACACAAAGCTCTCCGTCATATCCCGATTATATAAAGTAAAATGTGATGGTACTTCTTTTAAAGCATCTTTAACTAAGTTACGGGGGATTTTAACCACGTCTTCACCTTCAATACGAGCGCCTGCTCTCTTTAAAAAGTCTAATGCCTCCTTATGATGAAATCTAACACCCACATCTTCGAGTATCTTCAAAGCTGTCTCGTTTATCCATTCCATTTCTGCTTCGGAAAGTATTTTTAGTTCCGGTATAACTCTGTGTT
>QMQA01000151.1 GCA_003648845.1 Candidatus Aerophobota bacterium | reverse complement strand
CCCTAATAATATTTCATCAGTTTTTATCACTTTGTACTCTGCATCTTTTAATGAATCTTCAAGATAAATCGGTCTGCAGCTTGCATATCTGGGAAAGGTCTTATGAATCCATTCATAGAACCTTAGAAATCTTGAATCTTCATGGTTTTCCTTTGGTATGCTTGCAATCCCAATTCTTCCATTCCATTTTAATACCCTCTTGATCTCTTCAAGAACCCTGGAAATATCAGGTGTATCGAGTAACTCAAGGACCCCTGCCATATAAATAGCATCAAACACATCGTCTTGATATGGCATATTTTTTGCGTTGCCTTCGCAGAGGCTTACCTTCTCTGCAAGCCCTTCTTTTTCTACTCTTTTCTTAGCCAGCTCAACCATCTTAAAGGTTACATCAAGACCGTAAACCTTTCCCTTTTCTCCAACAGACCTTGCTATCTCCACCAAGGAGCAGCCTGTCCCAAAGCCAATTTCTAAAACAACCTCACCTTCTTGAATATCCAGAAGCTCTAAACTTTTTTCTCTGAGTTTTCTCTCAAATCTTTCCTCTATTGGTGAATAAATCTTGCTAAACTTCGTATAGATTTCCTTAATATTTCCTTTTTTTGAGACATTTCTCTATACCCTTATCAGAAAGCGAAAATTACGGCTCCTCATTTTTTGAAGGCTTTTTAGGTTCTGTCTTGAGTGGTTTTTTTACTTGTGTTTCTAAGTACAAATATAAAATTTCTTTCCAAAGTCAACTCAGTCCTTCTTTGGCCTTCAGATTTAAACCAGTAAGCTGTCTACAGTTCACTGCTCCAAACCTATCTTTAAAAGCAGCTACATATTCATCCATCGTATCCCACACTGGTTGAGGATTTTCCTCTGAGCTATTTCTTCCATATTTGATGCCTATTGACATTGCTATACTTGAGACAGAGCCACAAAGAAGTCTATTAAGGCTAACCCCTGCACCTATCGCTGTACCAATCCTGGGGATTAGTTTAGAATCTATATCAAGGTAGTCCATTAAAGCTAAAAGAACGCTTTCACTTCTTTTCTGCCATAAGCTTTGCCTTAAGCTCAGGTAAGGTGAGACGATCAACCATCCAGTTTTCCAAAGGAACCTCCTGGATTATAACCCACGTATAATGCTGGGGCTGTTTTGCCTCTTTAACAATTAAGTCGGTAACTTTTCTGGACAGGTTGGCTTTCTGTTCATCTGTTAAAGCGCCCTTTCCAAAATACATTTGGATTAATGGCATCTGTATCACCATCCTCTCATCTTATCACTTTTTCTTTCGAACCTTTTCTCGGTACAAACTTGAGAACTTTCTTAGTCGGTATCTAAATTTCTTTTCCTGAAGAGGTTGAAAGTTCTTTCCCATCCTGGATGAAGTTGCAAAAATTTTCCTTTAATATCTTTATCCTAACTGTAAAAAGAGCTTTTTTGGTGTTTTACTTTTTATCAAATCCTCAAAAGTATCATTTATTGTTATACCACTTTTGGGAAAATATCAACTCTCGCAACTCTCGAAGGTAGATGGACCTAAAGATTGTTACTAAGGAGAGCCTTTACAGAGGATAAGGAGATTTGTTGAAATATCCGTATCCAGACCCAGAAAAATATCTCCAAGAGGTAAGGAAGGAGTAAGTGATTACTGGATAGGTATATTTATCACCGAGCTGGATAAAGCATTGTTGGATAAAACATTGAAAAAGCTCAGATGAATAAGAAAAAAAGCAGGTGCACCCTAATATTTCACCTTTTAAGCATCTCCATAGCAAGCCCATATAAGAGGACGAGGGTATCAGCCAAGCAGAATTCATCTTCTCATTTCTTATCCTTATTTAAGGCTGTTTTTAGTGATCATTATGCTTTTAAACTTTAGTACACAACCTTTTGAAAGCCATTAGTGGTTATCTCCACCTTTTGAAAGGAAACTCTGTAATCTCGCTTCCAGAGCTGACGCTCTCTTTGATTAAAAGGAGATTTACCTTCGAAGAGTTCCGGTTGCAGACCGAGAAATATAACAAAGCTATCATCTTTACTTAAGCTATCCACTGTGAATTTTGCCGCATTTTCCTCTTTCTCCTCTAACCTTACCTTCTCCCAATATTTTCTTGAATGGGCGGTGTAAATTTTATGAATTTTTGAGTTTAGGTTAATGGCAGTGGTTATGTCCTTCACCTCAGACAATCCTTTATTTTTTGCCAGAACCGTGATCCAGACATATCTATCTCTTATTTCCCCGGCATTCTCATCTTCCCCAATTGCGGCCTTAAAGAAGTTCTCAAGTTCTGTGGGACCTCCAGCTATGACATGAATGTCCAAATGAGGACTAATCATGTCTCTGTTGTCCTGAGCCAGATTTTGGGCGCTATTAGCTACCACGTAAATGGTAATCAGAGCCACAAGTAACCCAATTACTCCCAACGTTACTTAGAGTTTTACCCTTTGTACCCATTTTTGCCTCCTTTCTTTTTAAAATTTTTAGACAGGATTATAGGTTAAACTTTCTCTTTTTTCGCGGCTTTCGGCATCTTTTCCGAGGTTGGTCAGATAGAGAAAATAAGGAAAGATTTTTATGTAATCCTTTTTTCGGGAGGCTTTACAAAAAATCTTTCATGTATAGAAGCCAAAAACCTATTTAAATTATACTACTTTACTAATACTTGTCAAACAAGTGTTACGTAAAAGCGAAAAAGTCCGCTTTTACGTAACAACATCCTGACAAAATTGACATAAGTCAAAAATTGAATTAGATTAAAATGGTCATAAAAAAGAGATGATAAAATTCTTAATTAGCGAAAGAATAATTAATCGCTTCGATGAGCGAAGCAAAATTAACAGGTTTCGATGAGATGCTTTATATATGATCTATGTACTTCCGCACTTAAAAACTACCTACTCCAAGATGGAGAAAAATGAAAAATGGATTAAAGGCAGCTTTAAAAAGATTAAATTATTTAATGGATTTTTCTCTTGCCAAAGATGGCAAACTTAAAGAAGCTCTTTTAGAGATTTTAGAGGAAAATAATGTCTGATCAAAAGGCCAGTTTTAAAAACGAGAAAGAGCTCCAAGAAAAAACACGTGATACTTTTAGGGTTTAAACTGATAAATGTGTATACGAGATGAATTAGATGAGTTACTTTCTGATTTCGGTCTCAAATAAGACAAATCTGGACTTATGCATTAAATACGCACTTGCAGGTTTTACGAATAGTATAAATGGGCTGTGGACATTTTTGGAAATTGAAGAAGGAGATTATATTTCCTTTTTGTATGGTGCGAGAGTTTTTAATTTATACAAAGTTATTAAGAAGATTGCTTATAAAAATGCTGATCAATTACCTCCATGGCCTTCTGTAACGTTTAGTATGTCTGGCAAAACTTATTATTTCCCATTCAGATTATATTTGAAGCAGGAAAGAACTCTGAATGAACCTATGGTAAGGCCTGAATTTGCTTATGTTGCTGAGAATTTACTGTTAAGAGGTGGATATAGAAAAACACATTTTCAAGCTGATGCTATTACTTTCCATAGTGTGTCTTCTATGGGTGAAGTTTTTAATGGCCAAAATGATGAATTGAAAGAAATCTATGAAGATAGTTTTACGCCAAAAATTGTATTTGAAAGAAAAAGGCAGATTATCCCTGAAAAGTTTTATTTCCAAGAATTACTTCTTCAATCTCTGATCAGAAAGTATTTATCTTCTACTCATCATTTAAAGCAAATTTTGGAACACTTTAAGATTCCAGAAAATCCAAATAATTTTGAAGTTCTTGGAGAAAAAGCATTACCAGAAGGTCATATAGATATATTCATTAAAACCAAACATCCAAATGCATATAGCCATAAAATAGTTGTAGAAGTGAAAACTGGAAAAATAAAGGTTTCTGATATAAATCAGATAAAAGGATATATTAAAGAATTAGGTCCAGAATGTACTGGCGGAGTAATAATAGGAAAAGACTTTCCCAAAAGAATTTGCGAATCTCGTCCATCAAGTATAGTGGCATTAAAGTATAAATTTGAAAATTTAGATAGGATTTGGGAATATACTTACAAAGATTTGGCAAAAGTATTAAGCTTAGAGGCAATTTCATAAATCCTATAATAATTAAATGCGGATGCGGGAAAGAAGTAGAGATAGAAATGTAGGGGGGGCAATATCAAACCACATGGCATGGAAAATGTGAATGCAGTCGAGAGTGGTTTTAACCAAAATATCCGGACTAATGGCGGAAATAAAGGATTGCTAAAGATGCACGTCAAGTATGCCCATAACCAGCATAACTTTAAAATTAAAAGAGCATATTTTGACAATGCTTGGTCAAATAAAACCTATAAATTATTTTCCACCTCGTCTTCAGTTCTTCAGACCGGAACATACAGAACCTTTCAAAGAATTAGATAAAGTAGGAGAATTTACCGTTGAATTTCTCCTTGTGGTATCAGAACTTTTAGCTATCCAAGAAAAAACAAATTATCCAAAAGGTTCTTTAACAGAAAGTTTATACAGGGATTTTGGAATTAAAGACAGATTTTCAGTAATCCAAAAAGCTGTACTGAAACGACTGAGGTGATGCCTGAATGTAAGTCTGCATTCTCTAATATACAAAAGTTGTTATTTTGTATAATTTTTATCCTATTTTGCCTTGTTTT
>QMQA01000150.1 GCA_003648845.1 Candidatus Aerophobota bacterium | reverse complement strand
TAAACAGAGTTGATGGAGAACTGATTACTCCTTCCGAGATAATGAATAAAATAGAGGAGGTTAACTGAGTTGGCAAAAGTTCTGGATTATTTGAGGGTGGATAAACTTCCCCATGTCTGGTGTGCCGGATGTGGAATAGGAACCGTTATGGGTTCAATCATAAGAACGGTAGACAAGGCGGAACTGAATAAAAATGATGTGGTTATGGTTTCTGGTATTGGATGTTCCTCAAGAATGAGTGGTTATTGTGACTTTAATACTCTTCATACAACTCATGGTAGAGCTTTATCTTTTGCTACCGGTATAAAATTAGCCAATCCTAAATTTAATGTAATAGTTGTAATGGGAGATGGAGATGCCTTAGCTATTGGAGGAAATCATCTCATCCATGCCGCCAGGAGAAATATAGATATTCTGGCGATAATAATAAATAACTGGATATATGGAATGACGGGAGGTCAGTATTCTCCCACTACCCCTCTGGGTAGTTTTGCTACCACTGCACCTTATGGGCAGGTGGAGCCCCCTTTTGATGTTTTGAGATTGATTGGAGGAAGTGGAGCATCTTATGTTGCTCGAGGTACAGTTTACCATATAAGAGAGCTTGATAAATTGATTTTGGGAGGGATTCAGAAAAAGGGATTTGCTGTAGTAGAGGTTATTAGTCAGTGTCCCACCTCTTTTGGTAGAAGAAACAGGATGAGGACAGCAGTTGAGATGATGAAGTGGCAAAAAGAGCACACGGTCCCTGTGAAACAGGCTATAAAGATGAACAAAGAAGAGTTGAAGGATAAAATTATAAGGGGAGTTTTGGTGGATGAGGAGAAGGAGGAGTATACCGAAAGATATGAAAAACTCATTAATAGATTAAGTAAGGTAAGTTAAAATGGATGATGGAAGATGCGAAATAAGACTCAGTGGGGCAGGTGGACAGGGATTAATACTTGCCGGTTTAATTTTAGCTGAAGCTGCAGGGATTTACGATGGTAAAAATGTTGTTCAGACTCAAAGCTACGGTCCGGAAGCAAGAGGAGGTGCCAGCAGGTCAGAAGTGATAATAAGCGAAGAGGAGATTGATTATCCCAAGGTTGTAAATCCAGATATTCTGCTTGCTTTGACACAGGAAGCCTGTGATAAATACTACAGGGAGTTAAAAAAGGATGGAGTTTTAATTGTTGACTCTTTCTACGTTAAAAAAGTGCCTTCTCATCGAAACCTTATCTGTTTGCCTATTACTTCCATAGCGGAGAAGGAAGTGGGCAGGAAGCTGGTAGCCAATATAGTAGCTCTGGGGATACTTACAGAATTTACAGGGATTGTCTCTAAAGAAGCGATAAAGAAGGCCGTTTTGAGGAGAGTTCCCAAGGGTACGGAGAAGATTAATGAAAGGGCACTTGGGGTCGGTTTCAGGATTGGCAGAGAAGAGAAAAAGCATTTAAATTAAGGAAGTTTGTGTGTATCCCAGAGTTTATAAGAAGACTTTGGCTGAAGGATTCATCGTTTAGATGTTCTTTCTCCCCTTGTGGGAACAGTGGTTTCTGTAGGAGGAGAGACAAAATTTACCTGCGTCCATGGTCCGATTTTTGATGGTCATAAGGTAGATTTTGAGGAACTAACAAGAAGAAACCAGCGCTTCCTTTATGGGAGCTGGCAAGCGTGCTGCTCGTGCAATTGATGAATATGTTTCGAAGAAGGCTAAAGTATAGTTTTAAGGAGAAAGATTATGCAAGAAAAACTAAAAGTTGATAGGGTAATAGATAGATACGAAGGCGATAAGGCAAATTTGATTTCAATATTGCAGGATGTCCAACGCGAATATAACTGGTTACCTCAGGATGTGCTTACTTACATTGCTCAAAAATTGAATCTTCCTCTAATCGATGTATTTGAAGTAGCAACTTTTTATAAATCGTTCAGTTTGAAACCACGAGGAAGACATCTTATTACAGTCTGTTTAGGTACTGCCTGTCATGTGAGAGGAGGCCAGAGAGTTTTAGAAGAGATTGAAAGGAGAATAAATGTTAAACCAGGAGAGACATCAGAAGATAAACAGTTCACCTTGGAAACAGTCAACTGTTTGGGGTGCTGTGCCATTGGACCCATTGTGGTAATAGACGGTGAATACTATGGCCAGATGAATACGAGAAAGGTTGCTTCACTTTTAGAGAAATATAGCAAGAAAGATAAGGATTGAAAAAATGGCGAAAGAAAAGTTGAAGAAAATCGAGGATTTAAGGAGGTTAAGGGAGAAGTTAATTGAACAGAGGGCTGCTAAAAAGTCCTGGGTGATAATCTCTTCGGGTACCTGCGGTTTAGCTCGGGGTTCAGGTAAAGTGATCCAGGCATTCAAGGATGTGGTTAAGAAATATAATTTAGAGGATAAAATCAATTTAAGAATAACGGGTTGCCACGGTTTTTGTCAAGCAGAGCCAAATGTTGTTATTTCTCCTGAAGGAATATTCTATCAGAGAATCAAACCAGAAGATGCCGAAGAGATTGTTGTGGAGACAGTTCTTAAAAGAAAAATTATTCCTCGTTTACTCTATGTCGACCCCCAATCGGGGGAAAGGATAGTCTATAAAAAAGATATTCCTTTTTACAAAAAGCAGCGCCGTCTTCTTTTGGAAAACAATTTAATGATTGACCCCAAAAATATCAATGATTATTTAGCTATAGGGGGATATGAGGCATTATCTAAGGTTTTTGCTGGGATGAGCTCTGAAGAGGTGATTGAGGAGATAAAAAAATCAGGGTTAAGAGGAAGAGGAGGGGCAGGTTTTCCTACCGGTAAGAAGTGGGAAGCTTGTAGAAGAGCAAAAGGAGATATTAAGTATGTAATTTGTAACGCTGATGAAGGAGATCCCGGAGCTTATATGGATCGAAGTTTATTAGAAGGAAATCCTCATTCTATTTTAGAGGGGATGCTAATTGGTGCTTATGCTATAGGAGCAAGTGAAGGATTTATCTATGTTCGAGATGAGTATCCCTTGGCGGTGGAGAATGTTACCATAGCCATAAATCAAGCTAAAGAATATGGTTTGTTAGGAAAGAATATACTTGGCTCGGGTTTTAATTTTGAGATAAAGATAAATAGAGGAGCAGGAGCTTTTGTTTGTGGAGAAGAGACGGCTCTTATGGCTTCTATTGAGGGCAGAAAGGGAGAACCCAGACAAAGGCCCCCTTTTCCTGCTCAAAAGGGTCTCTGGGGTAAACCCACTAACATAAATAATGTGGAGACCTGGGCAAATGTTCCTCTAATAATCTCTAAAGGTGCAGATTGGTATTCAAGAATAGGAACCGATAAAAGCAAGGGAACTAAAATTTTTTCATTAGTGGGAAAGATAAATAACACCGGATTAGTAGAAATCCCCATAGGAATGACATTACGTGAGATCATATATGAAATAGGTGGAGGAATACCAGATAACAAGAAATTCAAGGCCGTTCAGACCGGTGGCCCCTCGGGCGGATGTATACCCAAAGAGTTGCTCGATCTTCCCGTAGATTATGAAACTCTTACTAAAGCTGGCTCTATAATGGGTTCTGGTGGAATGATAGTAATGGATGAAGATACCTGTATGGTGGATGTAGCTAAATACTTCCTCAACTTTCTCCGGGAAGAGTCCTGTGGAAAGTGTTTATCCTGTCGTGAGGGTATTCAAAGAATGTATGAGATAGTGACCGATATCTCGGAGGGAAAAGGAAAAGAAGGGGATATTGAGCTACTTGAGAAACTGGCAAATGTGGTTAAAGATGCTTCTATGTGCGGTCTTGGTCAGACGGGCGCTAACCCTGTGTTGAGCACCATTCGCTATTTTCGAGATGAATATGAGGCTCATATTAAGTATAAGAGATGTCCCGCTGCCGTTTGTAAGGAGATAATTCAATACTCCATTGATGAGGAGAAATGCACTGGATGTATGGCCTGTATAAAGGCTTGTCCGCAGGGAGCTATTACTGGAGAAAAGAAGAAACCACATAAGATAGATCAAAGTAAATGTATTAAATGTGGAGTGTGCTCCGAGATATGTAAGTTTGATGCAATAATGGTGGAATAGGAGGTGATAAATGATAACTTTAACAATTAACGGATTAGATGTGGAAGTGGAAGAGGGGACTACAATATTAGAAGCAGCCAAATTTTTGGGAATAGAAATTCCCACTCTTTGTTATAATGAAGGGCTTACTCCTTATGGTGCTTGCCGTCTTTGTATAGTAGAGATAGGGACAGGGGAAAATACAAAGTTGGTTTCTTCTTGTACTTATCCGGCTGAGGAAGGGTTGGTAGTAAGGACTCATTCTAAAAGGGTGGTGAATGCGAGGAAGATGTTGGTAGAATTGATGCTGGCGAGATGTCCGGGTTCAAAGACTATTCAGGATTTAGCTTCTAAGATGGGGATAACAAAGGTGAGATTTAAAGTGAGGAATGATGATTGTATTCTTTGTGGACTGTGTGTGAGGATGTGCAAGGAGCAGATGGATGCTAAAGCTATAGGCTTTGTCAATCGGGGATATATGCGAGAGGTAACCACTCCCTTTCGTCTTAAGTCTGATGTTTGCCGTACCTGTGGTGCATGTATGTATATTTGTCCTGCCTGTCAAATGCGTTGCCAGGGGCCTGAGCCTCCAACAGTGGTTTGCAATGGATGTCTTAACCTTAGTCCTCCCTGCCTGGAAATT
>QMQA01000149.1 GCA_003648845.1 Candidatus Aerophobota bacterium | reverse complement strand
GCATTTAAGTGCTGGGTTTCAGATTGTTCCTCTTGTAATTGGACTGTTAGCATTGTCGGAAGTTTTGCGTTTGATTGAAGTTGAGTTACATCCCGGTGTTAATGTCCAGGGAAAGAGATCTGAAAAAATAAAAGGAGATGATAATCCGGATAATCATCGGGTTCTGCCCCACGAATTTAGAAGGTGTCTTCCGGCTATTTTTAGAGGAGTTGGAATAGGATCTATTATTGGAATAATACCGGGGATAGGAACAACCGTAGCCTCGTATTTGAGCTATGTGAGTACCAAACGATCTTCGAAACACCCCGAACGGTTTGGGAAAGGGGCTATAGAAGGTGTGGCAGCAGCTGAATCTGGCAATAATGCAGTGGTGGGACCAAACCTTGTACCTTTGGTTACTCTTGGGATACCGGGTAATGAAGCAGCGGCAT
The DNA here is from genome assembly GCA_003648845.1 of Candidatus Aerophobota bacterium. The sequence continues at coordinate 4,249 of QMQA01000149.1, read as the reverse complement.
TAATCCTTGGGGCTTTTATGATAAAGGGATTAACTCCCGGGCCTCTTTTCATGCAGAACAATGCTCCTATGCTATATGCTTTATTTACGGTTCTGGTCATAAGCAATATTTTTACCTTTCTTGTGGGAAACTTATTTGTAAGGTACGTAAGGTTTGTCACAAGGTTGCCAAACGAGATTATGTACCCAATGATTCTTGTTTTTTGTTTTATAGGTTCGTATGCATTTAATAGTAGCCTGTTTGATGTGCTGACGATGTTTTTATTTGGGATTTTTGGTTATTTTCTGACAAAGCTCCGAATTCCTTTACCTCCTGTGATTGTGGCTTTTTTTCTTGGTCCATTACTGGAGAGGAAGTTTAGACAGGCTTTCATTATAGCAGGCAACAAGGTCGATATATTTTTCACCCATCCAATTTCTCTTGGTTTTTTAATTCTTACTACAATTGTAGTTATTGTGTTTGTATTACTGGGTAGGAGGAAGTCAAAGACATCTCAATAATAATGCTCTTACTATAGTCAGACGTAGTGGGGTTTTGTTATAACCTCTATAAAAAAAGTATGAAAAAGAGTTGTTAATACATCTCTTCTAACATTTTATATACCGTTTCATCTGAATGGGGAATTGGGTTGAAGTTTCTGCTTCCACCTTTTGAGTATTCTATAATCATTGGGAAATCTTCTTTTTTTACCCCATAATCTCTCAGTCTGTAAGAGACGCCAAGTTTATCGAGGAATTTCCTGAATGCGGAAACGGCGTCACACTCCTCCCCGAATAGTCCTGCAATTTTGTCGTATTTTTCTTTTCTTGCCGGGTAGTTATACTCGATGACCTTGGGCATAACTATTGCACATGCTCTTCCATGTGGGATACCGTATTTTATTCCTATTGGGTGTGATAATCCATGGGCAAGTCCTAGTCCGGCATTTCCAAGTGTAATTCCCCCAAAAAGCGATCCGAGCGATAGAGCTTCTCTTGCCTCAAGATTATCGGGGTTTTCTACTGCAATCGGGAGGTATTTTGCTCCGAGCTCAATTCCTTTTATGGCAAGAGTATCGGTTATAGGGCCAGCATTTTTCGATGTGAATGCTTCAAGGTTCTGTATAAGGGCATCGAGCCCTGTATCTATCGTTACTTCTGGAGGCACGGTCAGGGTGAGTGTGGGATCGATAATCGCAATTTCTGGAGTCATGTAGTCTGTTCTAATGCTTTTCTTAAATGTTTTTTCTTTGTTGGATATTACTGCATTCTTTGTAACCTCTGCTCCTGTGCCTGAGGTGGTGGGAATGGCTATCATCGGAATAGAAGGTCTTGTAAACTCCCTTCCACCCCAGTAATCAGAAACTGTTCCTCCATTGGTTGCCATTACTGAAACTGCCTTGGCAATATCAATCACGCTTCCACCACCTATTCCGACTATTACATCTGGATTTGTTGATAATGCATTTTCAACAGCTCTTTGAACCAAATCCTCATCTGGGTCATGCGTAATACCGCCATACTCTTTGATCTCTAAGCCTTCTCTCCTGAGAGTTTCAGTTACCCTATCGTAGTTTCCACTTTTAAATATTGAATTACCACCGTATATAAGAAGTACCCTTTTTCCAAATTTTTTAGCATGTGACCCTAATTCTTCGATGGTGTTATCTCCAAATACCACCTGAGTGGGTACCTTCAACATGGATTTTAAGCCATACATGCCCATCCTTTCACCTCTTTGATTTATTTAAGTTTTTACTCTCGATGCAGTCTTTAAAATCCCTGATTTGTACTGAATATTAAAGCCAGAAGGTTAAATTTAACCAGCCGACTTCTATTTGAGTATAACAAAGTATTTTGGATCCATCAATTCTTAAAATGTGGATTTTTAGTTATTAGGTGCGAGATTTTTCCTCGCAGTTTTGGTATGCCCGAGTATTAACATATTTGTAATTCTATTTATTTTAATAATTTAGTCATTGAATGAATATGGCATATTTTTTGCGTACATATTATTGGAATGTAAAAAGTTAAGGAGGTAATCATATGGCCAGGCTAGAAAAGATATTGAACAAAAAAATTGTCAGAAACCTTTTCAACTACTATTCAACCCGGGGTAGAGATTACATCGACGAACTCTTCACAGGCGAAAAAAAGAGAAAAGGCCCGGTTCCCTTTTTCCAGAGGCTTCCCATCAAACTTACCCTGAATTATGCGATGAAGAAGATAGGATTAACAGATGACATGATGGAGAGTTTTTTTTCCAAGCGTCATAACAGACAGACTGTATTGAATGTTCTAACAACCGTAGGAAAGTATGGATTAAAACAACCTTTTAGATTTGATGCTCCGCTTATTGTGGTGTGGAATTATACAAATCTCTGTAATCTGAGGTGCAGGTATTGTTACCAGAGTGCCGGCAAGAGTCTGGAGGATGAATTAAGCTTTGAGGAAAAGATAGAACTTATAAACCAGATGGTAGAGGCCAATGTAGCGTTCCTGGCCTTTTCTGGTGGAGAACCCATCATAGAGAAAAGGTTTTTTGATGTGTTGAAGTATGCGAGCCAATTCATGCATACAAGCATTGCTACAAATGGTATTTTAATGGCAGATAAACGACTTGTCGATAGAATTGCCGAGTGCGGGGCAAGAAATGTTTTTGTTAGCCTGGATGGTGCTTCAGCTGAAACACATGATTTTATACGAGGAGAAGGAAGCTTTGAAAAAACAATAGCGGGGATTAAGAATCTTGTAGCCAATGAAAAATTACATGTTGGAATCAATATGGTTGTAACACGGAGAAACCTTCATGAGGTTCCTTTAGTTCTTGAACTTGCCCGTGATCTGGGGGTAAACTCGTTCAGTCATTACAATTTCATACCCACTGGAAGGGGTAAAGAAGATTACGAAGACGATCTTACGGCAGAGGAAAGGGAGGAACTGTTAAATCTACTTTTTGACTGGCACATGAAAAGAGAGGAAACAGGATTAAATATAATCAGTACCTCACCAATTTATGCCAGAATAATATACGACAGAACTGGCGGACAGGCTTCTGGTCTCTTCCATTATACTACGGATAAGGCTATGGCAATTAAGGGTATAATTTCCTATGCTGGTGGATGTGGGGCTGGCAGGGTTTATGCTGCGGTGCAGCCAAACGGTAAGGTTACACCATGTGTATTTATGCCTGATGTTATAATAGGTGATGTAAGAAAAGAGAGATTTGTTGATATATGGAGAAACTCTGAACTTTGCAAGAAAATGGTTGATAGGGATCACTACAATTTCATTTGTCCGGATTATAAGTATGTATGCGGAGGATGCAGAGCAAGGGCATATGCATACGGAGATATACTGGGTGCTGACCCGAAATGCCTGATTTATGAGAAAATTACAGGAAAAGAGATGGTGGGAGAAGAAAGGGAAAAAAAAGCTGTTCCAGCATAAATAGTGCAAAATTAGTTTGCATAGATTGGTGTTAATGGTAATATTTATTCGATGAGTTTTGAATACTCCCACCTTCAGATGATTATATGTGTGGTTACGTTAACTCTGGGTTATATTGTCTGGACATATAATGCACAGAATTACCTGAATAGGATATTATCATTAATAATCCTGTGTTTCCTGCTAATTGATATAAGCCTTTTTCTAAATCTAGGCCCAAATCGATTCTTAAATGCTTCTATAATACTTGGTTCTCTGGGAATATCGTTCTTTGCGCCACTTTTTTATATACTTTCCCTCTTTTATCCAAGGAAGAAATCGTTTAAAAGGGTTAGATTATACATTATATTTTTTCTTACAGCACTATTCTCTGTTTTAATGGTGGTTTTATTTCCCCGAGCCAAGGCTCTACCGCGTCCGACTGTTCCCGATGGGAGATTGGCTCTTTCTTTTAGGAATATTCCTTTAGCTTTCCTCACATTGTACTTTTTGCTTACGGTATATTCACTCTTCTTATTATTTCTTGCTGCTCGAAACTTCCTGTTAGCCTCGAAAGAGAGGATAATAAAATATGAGAGAAATACACTGATCCTTCTTCTATCAATTGGAGTTCCCTTTGGTTATGTTTTATCCACGGTTAGTTTAATAAATTATTTCTTCGTAATACCATTTCCCTGGCTTGGTATCCTGCTTGGAGCTTTTTCTTTTTTCCTTGTGATTTTAATATTTCGTTTTCATCTTGTTGATTTCAGGAGGTTTGTCTATGGAATAGTAATTTATCCATCATTTATTGGGGTTCTTGTGTTTATTTACAGTGTGTT
>QMQA01000148.1 GCA_003648845.1 Candidatus Aerophobota bacterium | reverse complement strand
TGATCCTCTCTTGTATGTTAAGATCAAACATAAGCTTTGCCTCCTTTTTGGTTAAAAAGTAGCCTGTCCCCTTTTTGCTTTTTGCCTTTTTGTTTGGTTGGATATTATTAGCAAACAAACCTTTGCTTGTCAATTTGGGCAATTTAATTATATTTATTAATTAAGAAGGTACCAAGAGATATAACTTTTAAGTTGTTGTTTGAGCAATAAGATAAATATAAAAACAGAGAGTGAAAAAGGAAAGACTGAGAGGGTAAGTTGACAATATTTAAAATTAAAATAAATATAATTGGTAGACTAACTCACATCTTTTCTCAAGGGGGTGGAAAATGAAGATGGAAGGGAAAAAATTAGCTGTTTCTTTCTTTTTAGCTATTTTGCTGGTGGTAAGTTTTGCTTTTATCTGTCAGGGTGTTGGAGGAGCACAGGTAAAAAGAGGATTTTTACTTTTTTTCAAATACCCAAGTGTAACTGTTAGCTTCAAGGAAAAAATAGAGCTGGACCTTATGGTTGTCAATACTGGAGAAAAGGAGGAACAGGTGCTCCTTTCTATTATTCCAGATAAAAAAGCTAAAGACTGGGATGTGGGTATTGAAACAAGGTGGGATAAAATGCAGATTCACAGTGTTGGTTTACTTACTGAAGACCCTGATAATTCGGTAAATTTAAAATTTTATATCAGGCCTCCCGAGAGTGCAAAGGAAGGTGAGTATAGTTTTGTTGTGAAGGGGGTAACCAGGGACGGAAAACTGCGGCGCTCTACCACCCTTAATCTCCACCTTGTAAGGAAAAAAGTTGCAGAGGAGGAAGTTTCCGAGAAGATAGAACTTACAACCGATTACCCCAGTATGGAAAATCCCGCCGGAAAAGAGTTTGAATTTGCAATCAGGGTAAAAAATAACATGGATGAGGATGTTGTTTTAGATTTAGGTGCCAATTATCCCTACGGATGGAGAGCTTATTGCAGTCCAAGATGGGAAGAGGATAAAAAAATATCTTCCATAAAAGTTGATGCCAATGGGTCAGAAAACCTGATGTTAACTTTGGTTCCCCCTATTGGCATCTCCAAAGGGGAATATCCGATAAAATTTGCGGTAAAATACGGAGAGACGGTAAATACTATAGATTTAAAGGCAATAGTTACCGGAACGTATAAGCTTAAAATGTCGACCGAGACGGGACGGTTGAATCTTGATGCAGTTGCCGGAGAAAAAGAAAATCTGCTCGTTTACCTGTGGAATGAAGGTTCAGCTTCAATTGAAGATATAAGTTTCTTCTCCGTGGATACTCCTAAGGATTGGGAGATATCTTTTGATCCAGAGAAAATTTCCTCCCTTCCTCCTTATCAGGAGGTAAAAAAACCTGAGAAGGTGAAACTGACCATAACCTCTCCTCCAAGGACTATACCTGGTGATTACATGTTTACCGTTAAGGCTGTTGGCAAGCAGGATCAAAACGAGATGAATTTGAGAGTTACTGTGAAAAGGTCCACTCTGTGGGGATGGGTGGGAATTGGAATTGTCCTTGTGATTATAGCATCTCTTGTTGGAATTTTTGTAAAGCTGGGGAGAAGATAAATATGGACTGGATTGTGGAGATAAATGAGCTTACCAAGGTCTACAATGGGGTCAAGGCTGTTGATGGTGTAAACCTCAGGATAAAGGAAGGAGAAATTTTTGGATTTCTCGGACCCAATGGAGCAGGAAAGACCACCACCATTTTAATGCTTTTAGGACTTACCGAACCTACCTCAGGAGAAGTTAAAGTTTTTGGCTATAATGCCACGAGGAACCCTTTAGAGGTTAAGAAAATAACCGGTTATCTTCCTGAAAATGTTGGTTTTTACGAGGATTTAACTGCAAGGGAGAATCTGGCTTATATAACAAGGTTGAATAGAATTCCTTCTGAGAAATCTTCTACCAAGATAGAAGAGGTTTTGCAGCTGGTAGGACTTCTGGAGGTAGCTGATAAGGAGGTGGGCACATTCTCAAGAGGAATGTTGCAGCGTCTCGGGATAGCGGCAACACTTGTTAAAGAGCCAAAACTTGTAATTCTTGATGAGCCAACTCTGGGAATAGACCCCGAGGGAGTGGAGCAAATTTTAAATATCATAACAAAAATGGGAAAGGAGGAGAAAATAACCATTCTTCTATCCTCCCATTTGCTTCACCAGGTTCAAAGAATCTGTGATCGGATAGGTATAATTTCTCAGGGTAAAATAGTGGTAGAAGGTTCAGTGGATGAGGTGGGTAGAAAAGTTATAGGAGGAGGGACAACTCAAATTCAAGCCCAGGTTTCAGAGCTGAATCCGGCTCTTTTAGAGGCAATAAAGAAAATTAAGGGTGTTGAAGAGGTTGAAGCATCGGGTAATTTTTTGAATATAAGATGCAACAAAGACTTAAGGCTGGAGATATCAAAGGCGATTGTTGAAAATGGCTCCTTCCCCCTACTTATAAAAACACAGGATTACACCTTAGAGGAAATTTACGTGAGATATTTCAGAGAGAGGTAGCTCAAATGTCAGCAATTGGTGTCATTTTCTGGAAGGAAATGACAGATTATTTTGGAAGTAGAAGGTTTTTAATACTTTTTATTATTATCTGTCTCACGGGAATATCGGTTGCTTATCTTGCCAGTCAGAATCTGCAGAATCTCTCCTTGTTGCCGGTTGAGTTTACCCTTCTTGGATTTTTCATCTCTTCTGCAGGGGCTCTTCCTTCTTTTACCTTTTTTGTAAGTTTTTTTGGGCCATTAATAGGGATTATTCTTGGTTTTGATGCCATATCTGCAGAACGGTCCCGCGGAACCATAAGTGTAGTCTTGTCCCAGCCTGTTTTCAGAGATTCTTTGATTAATGGAAAATTTCTGGCTGGACTTGTAACCATAGCTGTAATGTTTGCGAGTATTTTTCTGATTATTCTTGGGCTGGGTGTGTGGACTCTGGGTTTTGTTCCTAACCTGGCAGAGATTTCCAGAATAGGTGTTTATTATCTTGCGACTGTAGTTTACATAGGCTTCTGGCTAAGTCTGGGGATTCTTTTTTCTATCCTGTTCAGGCGAACCTCTTCCTCAGCATTAACCTCCATAATGATGTGGATCTTTTTTACCTTTTTTATCTACATGATTGCCAATGTAATTGCAGATCAGGTGGTTCCTGTTCCTGCGGTTACTACACCGGAGGTTATAGCCAAGAATGAAGCTATCAGGAGAGGGATTATGCGGATATCTCCTGCCACTTTATTTGAGCAGATTGCAACAGCGGTGCTGAATCCTTCTGTCAGGGCTTTCGGTTTTGTAACCTCTGCCCAGATTAGTGGTCTTCTTCCTACTCCTCTTCCCTTAGCCCAGAGTCTAATGATAGTATGGCCAGAGTTTGTGGGACTGATAGTTTTAATGCTTATATGTTTTGCCGTATCCTATGTGGTTTTTATGAGGCAAGAGATAAGGTCTGTGTAAGTAAAGCTTGATGGCTATTCTCTCTAACCTGACTCCACGGATAAAAAAGGGATCGACATCTGAAAAAGCGTTAAATTTTTATTGCCAGTTCAAATGCCTGGTGGATGGCGTCCAGAGCATTACCTGGACTCTGGCAATCTCCCACCCGATACCATATAGCCTTATCTGGAATTTCAGAACCATCAAAAGGGTCTACCGGTTTCATACCTAAGGCAAGAACCACATTTTTTGCCGGGGTTTCCCATCTAATTGACTTTTCTTTAACAGTACCTTAAAATAGTTAATCGTTGAAAATCGTGCTTTTAAGGAAGCAATTGGTGAAAGATTACCATCCTCCAATATCATGCAAAAACTTTACTGTTATGTGGACGAGACAGGTCAGGATACTAAAGGAAAGCTCTTTTTAGTTTGTGTAATAATTTTAACCAAAAAAGAAAAAGAAAAGATAGAGAAAAGGCTCTCTGATATTGAAAAAGAAACCGGTAAAGGGCTTTTAAAGTGGAGGAAGACAAATTTTGAAAGGAGGATAACTTACTTAAGGGCCATTTTGAAAATAAAGAGTTATATGGATGTGTCTTTTACTCTTGTTTTGAAAATACCAGAGCCTACGTGTCATCAATTAATTACACTCTAACCCAGGCAATCTTAAGCAAAGGTAGGAAAAATTACCAAACCACAGTGATAATAGATGGGCTGAATAAAAAGGAAGAAGAAAGGGTATCTAAAAAGTTAAAAACACCAAGAATAAAATACCGCAAAATAAGAGGGGCAAGGGATGAAAGCAGTCCCCTTATTCGGCTAGCAGATAGTTTGGCAGGATTTTTCCGGGATTGTAAAGAAAAACAACCTTACACTAAAGACCTTTATAGGTTAATGGTAAAAAGAGGGTTTGTGAAAGAAATATATAAATGAAAAGACCCAGCTGTCTTGGCTGGGTCATCCATCGTAGGCATGATGCACAAAACATCAGAGGCCACAGATGGCTGCTCCTATCTCTACCTTATGGTAGAGCACCCGCCATACGGTCGGTATTCAGAGTCTATCTTAAGTATATACTTTTCAAGAAGATTGTCAAGAGTGTCATTTAAAATGTCAATTAAATTTTAAAATTTCACCTCTTACACCCTTGCCTGGAGAATAAAATCTTTCATATTATCTTTATCTTTCTAAAAAAATTTAGGCGTATTTTCTTTGAAATAATGATATAATACCTAAAATCCTCAC
>QMQA01000147.1 GCA_003648845.1 Candidatus Aerophobota bacterium | reverse complement strand
TTCTTGCAAAATTTCTTTTCAAAAATTAGCTTATGCTCCGGGATTTTTACCCAAAGATCTGATTCTCATTGGGATATTTCCATCTCAAAAGACTGTCAATAAAAAATTTCAGGAAACTGGAGAGCATGACTTGACAAAAAAATTTTATACTATATTATATATACCATACGGTGTAGGGTATAATATAAACAAAAATGATGAAATGTTTAAAGTTTAAGATTGGTAAGATAAGTAAAATAGATAAATTATCCCTTGAGATGTAAAGAAAAAGTGTCATTTAAAAATTTTTTAATTCAGATGGTGAAAACATTCACAAGCAAATGAGTTTTAAAAATAAGCATAATGAGATAAATAGATATATTTTAACTTTAATTTCCTTATTTATCTTATGGATCTTATTAACATCAACTTTAGCCTGGGAGGAGTTAGCAGCAGGTTTCCTCTTTTCAGCATTTATTGCTCTTTTTGGCTATAGTTATTTTACCGAAAAGGGCTTTTCTGGAATTACTTTAAAGAAAATCGCATACTTTCTGTTTTATATACCGGTTTTTTTCTGGGAGATGATTAAGGCAAATTTTGATGTTGCTTACAGAGTAGTTCATCCAAAGATGCCGATAAGGCCGGGAATAGTCCAAATTAAAACAAACCTTAAATCTGATATTGCAAAGCTAATCTTAGGAAATTCCATAACTTTAACTCCAGGAACTTTGACCGTAGAAATTGTGAAGGATAATTTGCTTATTCACTGGATTAATGTCAAAACTAAGGATATTGAGAAGGCAACAGATATTGTTGGAGGAAGATTTGAAAAATACTTAAAGGTGATTTTTAAATGATTTTGATAGTTTTCTTTTGGGTTATTACAGTTGCAGTTATTCTGGCTTTATTTCGTGCCGTAAAGGGACCAACATCGCCGGATAGAGTGGTTGGCGTTGATATAATGGTGACTATCACTATAGCATTAATGGTTCTTCTGGGTGTTTTTTTCGGCAGACGGGTATACCTTGATGTAGCTTTAATATATGCAGTGCTATCCTTTGTGGGAGTAATAGCCGTAGCTCGGTATTTGGATAGAGGATTATGAATCAAATAATAGGTTATATAGTAATCGGAGTTGGGGTAGCCTTCCTTTTCCTGGGTGCCTTGGGAGTATTTAGATTTCCCGATGTATATAACAGACTCCAAGCTGGAACAAAGTGTACTACTCTCGGAGCGTTTTTATCAATTATTGGTGCAGGAGTAATTGAGCCTGTCTGGTTTTTAAAATGCTTAGTTATAGCTGTATTTATTTTGTTTACAAATCCTATTAATGCTCATGCTCTTGCCAGAGCGAGCTATAAAAGTGGAGTAAAACTCTGGGATAAAAGTGTTGTTGATAAATGCAAAGAATTTGAAGAATGCATTAAGTAGAGGAGAAAAATAAATGATTTTTCAGCTAATCCTTATCTTTATCATGATTACTTTAGCAGGTGCAGCAGTTATATTTAAAGATTTAATAAACGCTGTAGTTGCCTGTACTGCAGTAAGTTTAATTACCTCTATTTTATTTTATTTCCTTCAGGCACCAGATGTTGCCATGGCTGAGGCTGCTATTGGAGCAGGGTTAACTACAGCAATATTTATCATTGCAATAAGGAAAACGGAAAGATATGAAAAATGAGAAAGATAATTAGTATCATTATACTTGTTATAATTGGTGTTGGGTTTATCTTTGCCTTTTCTCAAATTCCTTTTGGCAAAGATAAAATAAATGTAGCTAACTATTACATTGAAAAAGGAATCAAACAAACCGGTGCTGTTAATATAGTCACCTCAGTTGTTTTGAATTATCGAGGAATTGATACTTTGGGTGAGATCACGGTGCTTTTTATTGCTGCTATTGGCCTTGGTGCAGTTTTATTTGTGGAGAGAAAAATTCAGAAAAATATAGCTGATAACAAAAAGGATAAAACTAAAAGAGCAAGTTTAATCCTGCGCACAGGCTCACGCTTACTTTTCCCCTTAATCCTTCTTTTTGGTAGCTATATCTTTGTCCATGGTCATCTCACTCCTGGAGGAGGTTTTCAGGGAGGAGCAGTTGTTGCCTCTGGATTTCTGTTAATGTATTTAGCTTTCCCAAAACAAAGCATAAATAAAAAATCATCAAGTGTAGCTGAGAGCTTAAGTGGACTAATTTTTGTAGGAATTGGACTTCTCGGTCTTGTTTTTTCTGGATATTTTTTGACTAACTTTTTACCCAAAGGAGTTCCTAATACTATTTTTAGTGCTGGTATTATCCCGGTTATATACATTGCGATTGGGTTTAAAGTTGGTTTTGAGTTAACCGGCATCATTGATGATTTATTGGAGAGGAGTAAATGAGTCTTATCTATAACTGGATGTATTATATCGCCTCGGGAGGTTTAATTTTAATTGGTCTTTATATCGTTCTGGTAAAAACAAATTTAATTAAAATAGTAATCGGGCTTGATTTTATAGATACAGGAGTGAACATTCTACTCATCTGTATTGGCTATATTAGAGGAAAAACTGCTCCTATATTTTCCAAGCCGGAGATAACCTCTACAAACGTGGTAGATCCTGTACCTCAGGCTTTAGTTTTAACTGCCATTGTTATTGGAGTAGCTATATTAGCTTTAGCACTTTCTATTGGTATTAAGGTCTATCAACACAATCAAACCTTAAATGTTAATAAGATAAAGGGGCTAAAATGGTAAATCCGTCTCTTTTAGTCGGCGTTCCTTTAGCTCTTGCTTTTTCTATCCCTCTTTTTGGTCTTATCTCAAAAAAAATTGAAAAATATATACCTATCATAGCTTTACTAATTAATGTTATTATTAGTCTTATTTTAATCCCCCAGGTCTTAAAAAAACCAATCGTTGTATCTATTGGTGGTTGGAGTCCACCCTTTTGTATTAACCTGGTAGTAGGACCTTTAGGGATCTTCTTTGTTACCCTTATCTCCAGTATTGGTCTTTTAGTTTCCATATATGCGGCTACCTACATAAAGGAGGAGCCTACCGAGAAATATCATATGCTATTTTTATTATTAATAGTTGGTGCAACAGGTATAGTTTTAACTGGTGATATATTTAACCTGTTTGTTTTCTTTGAAATCCTGTGTATTTCATCCTATGCCCTTGTTGCCTACAATAAGGATAAAGAGGGCACAGAGGCGGCAATGAAATATTTAATCCAGGGCTCAGTTGGATCAAGTTTTGTCTTAATTGGCATTGCTCTTTTATATGGCCTTTTTGGAACACTAAATATGGCGGATATCGCTAACAAGATTTCATTGGCAAATTCTACTTTCTTATTCATCAGTTTGGCTTTCCTTATCACCGGTTTTGGAATCGAGGCAGCAATGTTTCCACTAAATGCATGGCTCCCTGATGCTCACTCATCAGCTCCATCCCCAATTAGTGCTATTTTATCTGGTATAGCTATTAAAACCGGAGTTTATGGTGTAGCAAGAATGGTCTATACCATATTTAATGCTGAAGGTATTTTAACTTTTATTGCTTTTCTTGGCTTATTAACTCTCTTAATTGGCGAGATGTCCGCGTTCAGGCAGGATGATATCAAAAGGCTCTTAGCTTACTCAAGTATCGGCCAAATTGGGTTGATTATCTTTGCCTTAGGAATAGCAACCTCCCTTGGGATTTTTGCCAGTCTGTTTCAGATAGTATCTCATGCCCTGGCTAAAGCACTTCTTTTCTTAGCTGCAGGGTATATGATTTACAGGATTGGTTCTAAAAGCATTACTTCTCTATATGGATTGGGCAAAAAGATGCCCATCACTTCTTTTGCCTTTGCTATAGGTTCTTTTTCTTTAATTGGCCTTCCACCTTTTGCAGGGTTTATCAGTAAACTTTTAATAGTTTATGCTGCCATTCAAGTAAAAAAACCAATCTTTATAGTTTTTATAGTTGTTGCCTTAATCGCCACTGTTATTGAGGCTGGATATTTTTTCAAAATTGTCCAGAATCTTTACTTCAGAGAAAGTAAAAATATAGAAAAAATAACCGAAACGTCCGGATATATACTGGCGCCAATAATTATTTTAGCTATTTTAATAATCGCAATCGGAATCCATCCCCAGTTTATCACTGGTTTACTTAAAGGGGCGGCTAACGAGCTCTTGGAAAGGGCAGGATACATTGGATGGGTCTTAGGAGGTTCTTAAAATGCAACTTGTAACTATACTAATTGTGTCTTTTCTTGGAGCGGGGATGGTTTACCTTGTTGGTAAAATATCCGAAAAAGCCAGAGATATCTTAGCAGTTTTAATATCTTTAGCAGTAGTTATTTTAGTTAGTTTTACCTACAATCAGAAAATTTACACTTCTTTTTATCCACTTCCGTTTTTAAATTTATCCCTTACCTTAAGAATAGACTTTCTCTCCTGGTTTTTTGCAGTAGTGGTTGCTGGGATTGGATTTTTATCAGTTCTTTTCTCTCTGGGATATATGGAGCATTACGAAAAATTAGACTATTATTACTTTATGATGTTATTTGTTAATGCAGGAATGCTGGGTGTTGTGTTTAGTGCTGACCTTTTGTCTTTCTATATTTTCTGGGAGATGATGAGCTGGAGTACATATCTTCTAATAAGCTACAAAGGAGGAAAAGCAGTAGCCGCTGGATTAAAATACATCATTATGTCAACCGCTGGTTCCATAGCTATGCTATTTGCC
>QMQA01000146.1 GCA_003648845.1 Candidatus Aerophobota bacterium | reverse complement strand
TCGATGAAGAGCACAGATTTGGCGTAGTCCAAAAGAAAAAAATAAAAGAGCTTAAAAAAACTGTAGATGTTCTAACCCTTTCGGCAACACCTATTCCCCGTTCTCTTTATATGGCCCTGACAGGGATTTATGAACTCAGTACAATTTTTTCTCCTCCCCAGGAAAGACAGGAGGTAGAAACTGAGGTTGCCGAGTATAGTGATAAAATCGTTAAAGAGGCGATCCTGCAGGAGCTGACCAGAAAAGGCCAGGTTTTTTACCTTTACAATAAGGTAAAAACCATCCATAAGGTAGCCGGAAAACTGAAAGAGATGTTTCCTGAGGCTAAAATAGCCGTAGCTCATGGTCAGATGAGCTCCGCTAAATTAGAGAAAACAATAATTGATTTTATTAAAGGCAGATACGACATACTGGTCTGCACCTCAATTATAGAATCAGGAATAGATATGCCCCATGTAAATACCTTGATTGTAGAGAACTCAGAACAGTTTGGCCTGGCGGATCTTTATCAACTAAGAGGTAGAGTGGGAAGAGGAAGAAGAAAAGGTTACGCTTACTTCCTCTTTACTCCAGAAAAAGTTCTCACTGACCAGGCTAAAAGAAGACTGCAGATTATTCATCAATTTAAAGGAGCGGGAGCGGGACTTAAGATTGCTATGGAAGATTTACAGATAAGAGGAGCAGGGAACCTTTTAGGAAAAGAGCAACACGGCCATATAGCCTCTGTGGGTTTCACCTTGTATTCCCAGCTTCTTGCTGAGGAGGTTAAAAAACTCAAAGGAGAAAAACCAGAGCCGTCTTTTCCTATCCATATAGAGCTCGGGGTTGAAGCACGTATTCCTCCATCCTATGTTCCCTGTAAAGCCTGGCGGATGCAACTTTATCAAAAAATAGGAGAGATAGAGGGCAGGCAAAAACTTTTTGAATTTGAGGAAGAACTAAAAGATAGGTTCGGACCTTTACCTTCTGCAACTCGTAACCTGATCCATGTTCTTAATATAAAACTGCTGGCAAAAAAAATAGGAATTTGCTCTATAAGCAAAAACTGCAATAAGATGATAAAAGTTAGTTTTTCTCCTTTTCATCCTCTCAGCTTCGAAAAAAAAGAAAAAATCAAACAAAAATTTCCGGGCAGCATAAAAACTTTCTCTCAGGATGAAAGGAATCTCTTAATCACAAAACCAGAGGGAAAAAACGAAGAGGAGTTTTTAATTTGGTTAAAAGATTTTTTGCAAAAATTAAAAGATGTGCTAATATAAAAAAATATAACACCAGACAAAAAAGAGAATGATTCGTTTTTTTTTAATTATAATGCTCCTTACCTTTTTTGCCATGCCCACTCTGGCGTTATCCGCTACCCAGGTGGTAGATGAGATAGTGGCCAGTATAAATGGCAGTATAATTACCAGAGGTGAACTGGAAGAAAATATTCGCATATTGAAAGTATTTGATATGAAGGATGAGATTATACCTCATCAGGAGCTTGAGAAAATAGTTATTAATAAAATGATAGACGATTACTTGCTGCAACAGGAGGCGGAAAAACAGGGTATTACAATCTCACCTGTGGAGGTTCAAAGAGCTCTGGAGGATTTACAGAAAGATATACCTTATGAGAGATTTATCCAGAGTTTAAAGGAAAAGGGAATAACTCTTGAGGCATTAAAAGAAAAACTAAAAAGAGAGCTTCTTGGACAGAAGATAATAAAGTGGAAAGCTACCGGGTTGCGGGAAGAGGTTAAAATAGAAAACTCTGAGATTGAAAATTTCTTTATCTTATTAAAAAACTATATTGAGGGAAAAGAAGAACAAAATGAAGATGTAATCCAATTCTACGGTATTTATTACCAGAGACTGGAAGAGGAAGAAAAAGTCTGGATAGCTCAGATTATTGTGGACAGCAAGGAAAAGGCTGAAAAAATACATCAGAAACTGGTGAAAGGAGAAGATTTCTCCAGGCTGGCTATAATGTATTCTCTGGGACCTAATGCAAAAAAAGGGGGAGACCTTGGCTGGATTAGTTTATCTCAGATACACAGGTCCCTGCGAGGTATAATAAGCAAACTAAAAGAAGGTGAGTTTACAGATCCTATAAAAATCAATGAAAAGTTTTACCGTATCCTGCAGGTTAAAAAGCGCAAACAGCTTTCATTTGAGGAATGGAAAGAAAGGATAGAAAGCTATCTTTTTAATAAAAAAATGTTAGATATGCTGGATGAATGGCTAAAAAATCTAAGAGAGAAAAGTTTTATCCAGATTATGGATAAGGATTTAAAAAAAGAATGGAAAAATTAATTGTTCAGGGGAAAAATTCACTAAAAGGTGAGGTAAAAATTAGCGGAGCAAAAAATGCCGCTTTGCCCATTATGGCAGCATGTCTTTTAATAGAAGGCAGATGCTGCCTGAAAAACATCCCCCAGTTAACAGACATCAAAGTTATGATTAAAGTTCTGGAGGAATTAGGAGCAAAGGTACAGACTGAGGAAAATGAGCTAATGATAGACGCCTCTCGCCTGATGCAGGAAAAAGCTCCTGCTGAGTTGGTAAGCAAACTAAGAGCTTCAGTTTTGGTGCTGGGACCTCTTCTTGCCCGCAGAAGAAAGGCAAAAGTTGCACTTCCCGGAGGATGTAATATTGGTCTTCGACCGGTAGATCTTCATCTAAGAGGACTTTCACAAATGGGAGCCAGTATAAGGATAAAAGATGGATATATAGAGGCAACAGCAAACCCCTCGCTTGTGGGAGGTAACATTTATTTAGATTTCCCGAGCGTAGGAGCAACAGAAAACCTGCTACTGGCAGCCTGTTTTGCCAAAGGGACAACAATTATCAAAAATGCTTCCCGTACCCCTGAAGTTGTAGACCTTTGCAGTTTTCTGCAAAAAGCGGGAGTAAATATAAAAGGAGCTGGTACTGATACTCTCATTGTCAAAGGTAAAAGTTATCTTTTTCCTGCTAATCATGTGATTATCTCCGATAGAATTGAAGCCGGAACCTTTATGATGGCAGCAGGTATAACTGGTGGAGAAATCCTGCTAAAGGGGGCTAATTTTGAACATCTTGAAGCCCCCATTTTAGAACTGAAGAATATGGGTATGCAGATTGAGAAAATGGATGGAAAAATCCTGGTAAAAGGATGTTTTCCGCTTAAGCCTGTTCAAATAAAAACACTACCTCATCCAGGCTTTCCAACAGACCTTCAACCTCAGCTAACAAGTCTTGCCTGCCTGGCAAAAGGAGAAAGCCGGATTGTTGAAACTATTTTTGAAAGCAGGTTTTCCCATATCCCCGAACTTAAAAAAATGGGAGCTAAAATAGAGCAAGAAAAAACAACAATAAAAATTAAAGGAGTTCCCTTTCTTAAGGGTAGTCAGGTTACAGCCTTTGATATAAGAGGGGGGGCAGCTCTTGTCCTTGCAGGGCTTGCCGCCACAGGACAAACACATATTCTTAACCCACAACACATAGACCGGGGATATCAAAGATTTGAAGAAAAACTGGCTGGCTTAGGAGCAAATATAAAAAGAGTGAGGTTTGATTAAATGTGGATTCTGGGTAAAAAAATAGGTATAGACCTTGGTACTACAAGTATAATAGTTTATGTAGATGGAAAGGGGGTGGTATATCAGGAACCCTCGGTGGTGGCCATGGATACCGAGTCGGGAAGAATTCTGGCAATAGGAAAAGATGCCAAGGAAATGTTAGGAAGAACACCGGGAACTATTACAGCAATTCAACCAATGAAAGATGGAGTAATTGCAGATTATGATATCGTTGAAGAGATGCTTCGATGGTATATAAAAAAGGTGTGTGGAAAATGGGAATTCTTTCATCCTTATCTTATGGTGTGTATACCTACCGGGGGTACTTCTGTTGAAAAAAGAGCAGTAATTAATGCAGGTATAAGAGCTGGAGCAAAAAGGGTATTTCTGATTGAGGAACCAAAAGCCGCTGCTATTGGAGCAAATCTGGATATAACCAAACCGGAAGGGTGTATGATTATAGATGTGGGGGGAGGGACAACAGATATAGCAATCCTGTGTCTGGGTGATATAGTTACCGGAGAATCTATCCGTGTGGGGGGTAATAAGATGGATGAGGCTATAATAAGGTACGTGAGAAAACAGTACAATGTCGCTCTGGGGGAAATTTCCGCGGAACTGGCCAAACAAAAGATAGGCTATGCAGCTTCTCCTCCAGATGAGGAAATGGAAATTAGCGGAAGAGACCTTGTAACCGGCCTTCCTAAAAGAATTAAAGTTACAGCCAGGGAAATACACGAGGTTCTATCTGAGCCTTTATCTCTGATAATTGCCGGGGTGAAAAGCGTTTTGGAAAGAACACCACCCGAACTGGCAGCAGACATAATAAACAGAAGAATAGTTCTTACAGGAGGAGGAAGCCTGCTAAAGAATTTTGACAAACTTATAACTGAAAAGACAGGTATTCCTGCGATGCTGGCTGAGGATCCCATCTCCTGTGTAGCTATTGGCACGGGAAAAGCCCTGAAGAGTATAAAACTGATGAAAGGAACAGGTATTGGTTAAAAAAAGCAGGTTTGTCTGTAAAGTGTGTGGATACACAACCTATAAGTGGATAGGTAGATGTCCTGAGTGTGGAGAGTGGGATTGTCTCGTAGAAGAAATAGTAGAGGAAAGAGAATCTCGCAGCTCAACATCTTCTCTACCTTCTTCCCCTCCTCAGATTGTAAATGAGATTCC
>QMQA01000145.1 GCA_003648845.1 Candidatus Aerophobota bacterium | reverse complement strand
GTATTCAACAGAGGGGAGAAAAATGGCTTTAAAAAAATTAAAAAAATGGCTGAAAATATTCTGTTTATCTTTTCTGCTCTTTTTAACCTGCACCAGCTTCTCTTATTCCTCACAGACTGGTGCCAGTTACTTTGACCTTTTTCGAAAAAGTGAACAGTTTCGAGAGAAGATAAGACTGCCAGGGGAACGAAAGGTAGAGGTTGGCCCTGAAGGAAAACTCACCATTAACCTTTATAAAATCGACCTCAGGGAAGCTTTAAATCTCATTGAAAAAAAGACAAAAGTCACAATTGCCGTAAGTGAAGAGGTAAAAGGTGAGGTTACCGTTCGGCTGGCTGCAGTTTCTCTGGAAAAAGCACTGGATGCTATCCTTTCCAAAACAGATTATACCTTTAAAAAGATAGAGGGAATATACGTTGTTGAGCATAAACCTCCTCCTGTACCTCTGGAGGCTCCTCTGGCAGAGGTTCCTCCAGAGGAGAGGTTAATAACCAATGTATTCGTAGATACAGATATAAGACAGGTTCTCAATACAATTGCAGCTCAGACAGAGGTAAATATTCTGGTAGACGATACGGTAAGAGGATACATCAGTCTTGATTTGAGGGATGTACCTCTGGAAAAAGCTCTGAGGATGGTCCTGACACCAGGAGGTTATACCTTTGTTAAAATGGAAGATTATTACCTGGTAGGAAGCCCTGATCCTCGCAACCCTACCTTCCCAAAACTTAGCTATACTGAAAGCATCAAGCTTAATTACCTTAACGCAGATGTTGCCTCCAAACTCTTATCTGACTTTTTTGAACCCTATGTTAAAGTAGACAGCGAAAGAAACATGCTCCTTATCTCAGGGTCCCCGGAAATAATTAACAGAATAAAACAGGATGTGGCGAAAATTGACATTCCTCGAAAACAGGTAATGATTGAAGCTCTGGTAACAGAGATCAGAAGAGAAAAGGGCAAAGAATTTGGCGTTGACTGGGGGTGGAGCTGGATACCTTCTGAAATAGAACAGGCAAGCCAGATACAGGGAGTAGAGGTAACGGGTCTTGAGATAGGATACACCTCCAAGGTAGTGGGAGAGATCTTCGCCAGTTTGAAAGCTCTGGCTAAAGAAGGAAAGGCAGAGATTAAAGCAACTCCAAAGGTGTCTGCCCTGGACGGGGAAGAGGCAAAGATAAGTGTCGACAGAGAAGAGTATTACATAATTCTTGCCGGGCCTCCTGAGGAGCCCTACCGCCGGTTCGAGACCATTAAGGTAGGCATAGGTTTAAAAATCTTGCCCAGGATCACGGGAGAAGACGAGATATTGATGAAAATATCCCCTCAGGTCAGCGATGTTGTTCAACGGGAGGAAACCGAGTTCCCCGTGGTGAGCAGACGAACGGTTGAAACCACGGTGAGAGTTAAGGATGGACAGACTGTAATCATCGGAGGACTCCTCCAGAGTGTGAAAAGACAACTGGTATCCGGGGTGCCATTCTTAAGCAAAATCCCCCTTATCGACCTCTTCTTTAAAAAGGAGACCACTTCTGAACAGGACTCAGAACTGGTCGTATTCATAACTCCTCGAATTATTCAATGAAGGAACCTCTGGCTGCCACAATAAAAAGAAGCAGCTTTGCAGCGGCTGTGGGATTATTCTTTTTTTTTCTTTCCCTGCCAGCTAAATCTACCCTCCCATTTACCACCAGCCTGGTTATGAGACCACGTTATATAGATGTGGCCACAGTGGTAGAATCTTTGCCCGCGGACCTCAAGCAATACGTGAGAATAGAAGAAAAACAAAATTTGATGCTCATTAATGCAACCCCTGCAATAGTCAGGAAAATTAAGGAAATTGTATCCGATAAGGATAAAGTTCCACATCAGATTATGGTGCAGATTTTAGCAGTGGAGATAGCAGTAGAAAAAGGAAGTCAAATAGGAATAGACTGGACCTGGTGGTGGAGAGGTGAAAGGGAGAAGGAAGAAAAAATTTCTGTGGAAGGTCTTGCCATAGGTTATACCTCCAAAAATATTACAGCAACAATTAGTGCCCTTGCCGGGAAAGGAAAAGCAAGGGTGCTCGGCAACCCCCAGATAATCACCCTGAATGGAAACTGGGCTCAGGTTCAGCTTGAAACCGAAAGGTATTTTGAGCTTCTTACCGGGCCTCCTGAGGAACCCTACTTTGGACTTGAGGAGGTAACAGTAAGAACCGGCATGAAAGTTAGACCCCGCCTTGCCTCCGGTAAGGATGTATTGCTTGACCTTGAGATAACCGTTGATGATTTGAACCAGGCAGCCGGGATTCCCAGCATAACAAGAAGATATGCCAAAACTACTGTTAAAACCCGCTCTGGCCGAACCATTGCTATAGCCGGCCTTTCTGAGGAAGTCCAGAGGGAAATGAGAGAAAAAGTACCAGGTCTGGCAGATGTACCGGTGGTTGATGTTTTATTTAGTAGAAAGTATGCAATGGAAAGAAAAACCGAGCTTGTTATCTTTGTTACCCCTTATGTTTTACAGCACAGGCTCCCTGCGGCTGATTTTGCACTGGCAGCAGCTACCTGGAATACCTTAAGCTCTTCTCCAGGGTACTCAATTGACTCTCAGCGATTTGAACCACAAGCTTATCTCAGTCTCACTGGCTGCCTCGGCACACTTCAAAATGAGCTCGGATACCGGGCTGAGATTGGCAGCAGTTTGCCCTACAACTGGAGTATCAGCGGAAGATGCGGTCTATCTGAAGAAAATTACAGGTTATCTTTTCTTGAGGTAAGATTTGAAAATAAACTGGTGGATATAAGAGAGGACCTTTATATAAGCCTTGGCTACAAACTAAGGCAGCTAAGATTGAAAAATGAGCTCACAGAGGAAAAGTTCCAGCAAAATCTTTATTTTATATCATTAATGGAGACAAACTCCCTTTCTCCAAAACTTCAACTTACAGGAAAGATAAGCCTCGTGTGTGTCGAGGAAAAAGGAGAACTTTCCCCCCTCATATATTCTCTTTCCGGTGGACCTTTGTATTATCTTGAGAAAAAGCTCAGTCTTTCTGGAAGGTATAATTATACATGGTCAAGGCAAACCGAGTATGAGCAAACAGGATATGCAGTAGAAATCCAGTATACCTCTGCTGGAAAAGAATGGGCATTTACTGCAGGCTACCAGGCAACCAATCAGGAAACTGTAAGGTATATGGTAGCAGCGGACCCTCCCATTAGAGGATATTATGCCACCCTGAAGTTTTTCCTGAAGTAAAAATCCAGATAGATTATGGCTAAGTTGACAGGGGTTGATCTTTGAATAAAATTGGGAAGGAGGGTGGGGTGCGAGAGGAATGTGGAGTGTTTGGTGTACATAATCATCCTCAGGCAGCAAAAATAACCTACCTGGGCCTGTACGCTCTGCAGCATCGAGGTCAGGAAAGTGCCGGGATTGTTGTATCGGATGGATTAAATACCTCGGTTCACAGAGGACTTGGACTGGTGGATTCCGTCTTTAATGAAGATATCCTTGCCACCCTTCCCGGAAATTTTGCCATTGGTCACAATCGGTATTCCACAACAGGCTCCACCTCTCCGGCCAATATCCAGCCTTTGCTCATAAGTTTTTTTGGAGAAGGAATAGCCATATCTCACAATGGAAATCTTATAAATGCTGCAGAAATAAGGGAAAAACTGGAATCCTCCGGTTCTATTTTTCAGTCGACAATGGACACAGAGGTAATCGTTCATCTTCTTACCAGATTTAACAAGTCCCTCGGGAAAAAAAGAGCCCTGGTTGAGGCTTTAAGACGGGTTAAGGGTGCTTATTCTCTGCTTGTTCTTTTTAACGATGTTCTCATTGGAGCAAGAGACCCTCTTGGATTCAGGCCCCTGGTATTAGGGTCGCTGGGCTCCAGTTATCTTCTTGCCTCAGAAACCTGTGCCTTTGACCTGGTAGGGGCAAGGTATATAAGAGAGATAAAACCAGGAGAGATGGTGGTTGTTGACCGGGAGGGAGTAAAATCTTATACAATAAAAGAGCCAAAAAAAATATCCCAGTGTATATTTGAACATATATACTTTGCCCGTCCGGATAGCATAGTATTTGGAGAAACCGTTCATAAAGTAAGGGAAAAGATGGGGAAAGCTCTGGCTATAGAGCATCCGGCAAAGGCAGACCTGGTAATTCCGGTCCCCGATTCGGGAATCTCCGCCGCCTTAGGATACGCCAGAGAAAGCAAAATACCTTACAGTATGGGCCTTACACGAAACCACTATGTGGGAAGAACCTTCATCCAGCCTCTCCAGTTTGTCAGGGATATGGAGGTAAGAATAAAATTAAACCCGGTTAAAGAAGTGCTCAAAGGTAAAAAAATAGTCCTGGTGGATGATTCCATTGTAAGAGGAACAACCAGCAAAAAGATAATCGGGCTTTTGAGAGAGGCAGGAGCAAAAGAGATTCACTTTAGAATCAGCTCTCCTCCCATAAAGTTTCCCTGCTTTTTCGGGATTGATACTCCTGTAAGGCGAGAGTTAATAGCCTCAACCCATACCGTGGACCAGATAAGAGAAAAGGTGGGGGCTGATACCCTGGGCTATTTATCCCTTGAAGGGTTGCTCAGTTGCGTAAGGTATCCTGAAAATTTCTGCACTGCCTGCTTTACGGGAAAATACCCCCTGAAAGTCAAACCCCGCACCAAGTTCATCTTTGAAAAAAGAGGAAAATCTGAATCGTCTCTTCTACCAGAAAAAAAG
>QMQA01000144.1 GCA_003648845.1 Candidatus Aerophobota bacterium | reverse complement strand
GTAAAAATGAGTAAAAGAAAACTGACTTTTCTTATTGCTCTTTTTGCCGGAGTGCTGGTTACAGGAGCGGTTTTCTTAACTTTCAACTGGCAAAAAGAGCAAAAAATACACCCTGTTGCCAATAATAAGTTCTCCGAAATACCCCTTATGGAAGTAAGGGGGGTTAAATTCACACAGCTGGATAATGAGGGAAGAGAATTATGGATCCTGGAAGCAGATAAGGCAACACAGCTTTCCACACGGACTATTTTAAAAAACGCTAAGGTCAAGCTATTTGAACAAGGAATCCCTGCCTCTGAAGGAACAGCAGAAAGAGTAATAATTAAAAACTCTTCCTCAAATTTTCATCTTGAAGGAAACATATACATAATATCCTACCGTGATGGTGCTGAACTAAAAACCTCTGAGCTAATGTGGGACAGTTCCAAAAGGAGACTTTATACAGAAAAAGAAGTCGTTATTAGAAAAAAGGGGCTGGTCATTAAGGGTACAGGGCTGATAGGTAAACCTGACCTGAGTTTAATAATCATAAAGAGACAGGTTACCACTTATTTTGAAGGAGGCTTCTAATGAGAAAACTGTTACTTTTGGCTACTATTTTTATAGTAGCCATTATGACAACAGATGGTTTTGCTGCCCAGGGGCGAGAGAAAATAACCGTTACTTCAAACCAACAGAGTATAGACTATGCCAAGGGAACTCTAATTTATGAGGGCAATGTCAGGATAAACTGGAAGGATTACATTATTGAAGCAAATAAGGTGGAGGTTTATCTAACTCCCGACAAAACCCTGGAAAAAATCATAGCTACCGGTGAGGTGAAGATGAATCAGGAGACAAAGGTTCAGGCATCCTGTCAGAAAGCGACTTATCTTGCCCGTGACAGAATTTTAATATTGGAGGAAGAGGTTGAGTATCAGGATGAGATTGGCAACACACTTCAGGCCCAAAAAGTTACAATATGGACCCTGGAGGAAAAACTCCAGGCAGAAGGAAATCCGGTCAAGGCTAATTACATCTTAGAAGAGGAAGAAATTGGCCCTCCAGGTGGAGAATCTAAGTAAAAGTTTCCAAAAAAAACCTGTAGTAAAGGACGTTTCCTTAAAAATGGAAGCAGGTCAGGTGGTAGGGCTTTTGGGCCCAAATGGTGCAGGGAAAACTACCACCTTTTATCTGATAGTTGGTCTGATACGTCCTGAGAAAGGAAAAATATTTTTAAATGGAGAAAACATAACCAACCTGCCCACTTACAGAAGAGCCCGAAGGGGAATTGCCTATCTTCCTCAGAACCCTTCCGTCTTCCAAAAATTAACCGTTGAGGAGAATCTTATGGCTATTCTGGAGACTCTGGAGCTTTCGCTCGGAGAAAGACGACAAAAAGCTAAAGAACTTATGGATGAGCTGGGAATTTCTCATTTAAAAGACAAAAAAGCCTATCTTCTCTCCGGAGGGGAGCGCCGAAGAGTAGAGATAGCAAGAGCTCTGGTAACCTCCCCTTCTTTTATTCTTCTGGATGAGCCCTTTGCTGGAATAGACCCTATTACTGTAGCTGACATCCAATCTATAATATTCAATTTGAAGAAAAAAAATATAGGGGTGTTAATAACAGACCACAATGTTAGAGAGACACTTCAAATAACCGATTTCTCTTACATAATGTACCAGGGAAGTATACTCATCGCCGGGACAAGAGAAGAACTTACCCGGAGTAAAGAAGCAAAAAAAATATTTCTGGGTGAAAAATTTAAACTATAATCCCGGGAGGGTTCAATGAGAGTCTTGGTAATAGGGGGAGGAGGAAGAGAGCATACTCTGTGCTGGAAAATATCTCAAAACCCTGAAGTGGAGGATATATTCTGTATTCCCGGTAATGCCGGGATAGAACAGGTAGCACATTGTGAAAATATACCTTTTGAAAAAGATTTTTCCTCTTTGATTGAATTTGCAAAAGAAAACAGGATTGACTTCACTGTAGTGGGACCTGAGGCACCTCTTGTAAGTGGGATAGTTAATGTTTTTGAGGAGGAGGGGCTAAGAATATTTGGCCCTACCAGGGAAGCTACCCGTCTTGAAGGAAGTAAAGTTTACGCCAAGAACTTTATGAAAAAATATGGGATACCTACTGCAGAATTTAAAACCTTTTCCGACCTGAATAAGGCTCTCTCTTATATAGATAAACAAAAGGAGCCACCTGTAGTGAAAGCAGATGGACTGGCAGGTGGTAAAGGATCCTTTGTTACCCGGTCAAAGGAGGAAGCCTTTGAAGCCTGCCGTCAGATAATGCAGCAGAGAGTATTTGGCTCAGCAGGAGATAAGATAGTAGTTGAAGAAAGATTAAAAGGAAGTGAAATCTCCTTCTTTGTAATAACAGATGGAAAGACTGTTAAACCCCTGGTATCCTCCAGGGACCACAAACCCCTTTATGATGGAAACAGAGGACCTAACACTGGAGGAATGGGAGCCTATTCCCCGGCACCTCTTAAGCCTTACCTTTTTAAGAAAATAATGAAAAAAATAGTGATTCCTACTTTAAGGGGGCTACAAAAAGAGAAGGTGGCATACAAAGGTGTTCTCTATTTTGGGTTGATGATTCAGGCAGAAGAGCCTTTTGTACTTGAATATAACTGCCGCTTTGGAGACCCTGAAACCCAGGTCACTCTTCCTCGACTTTATAATGATATAATGGATGTTTTTCAAGCTGTTTATCTGGAAAATCTCGGAGGTATAAACCTGAAATGGCGCTCTCAGGCTGCGACCTGTGTGGTCCTGGCCTCTAAAGGATATCCGGGTGCCTATGAGAAGGAGAAAGTCATAGAAGGATTGGACCAGATAGCCAGAATGAAAAATGTATTTGCTTTTTGTGCAGGAGTAAAAAAGCAGAATGGCCAGCTTGTAACTAATGGGGGAAGGGTAATCGGGGTTACAGGAATGGGGAAAAATCTAAGAGAATCGGCTAAAACAGCCTACAGGGGGGTTGAGAAAATCAGGTTTGAGGGAATGCATTATCGCAAAGACATAGGTTGTGAGGGTTGACAAAATAAATTGATAAATTAGGATAAAAACAACTCTATACGGGAAAGGAGATAAAATGCTCCAGATACTTATAAAAGGTGGACCCCTAATCGTACCTCTTATCTTTTGCTCCATATTAGCCCTTGCCATAATAATTGAGAAGTTCATAACTTTAAAGATAATAGAGACAAGGTCCAGGCGATTTATAGATAAGACCCGGAGTATAATCAATGGAGATGAGGATAATAAAACAGAAAAGGTTCTTGCCCTCTGCGAGATGACTTCCTCTCCTCTTTCCAGAATCTTAAAGGCAGGGATCGAGAAAAAAGACAGAGAAAGAGAAGAGATAAGGGAGGCTCTTGAAGACGCTGGCTCTTCAGAAATTCCCTATCTGGAAAAGCATCTTAAGATACTTGGTACTATAGTTACTGTAGCTCCTCTAATTGGACTTTTAGGCACAGTTGTGGGAATGATAAAAGTCTTTAAAGCCTTTAATGTAATAGCCTTAAAAGGAGTAGGTGAACCAGGAGCTCTGGCGGGTGGAATTGCTGAGGCTCTCATTACCACTGCAGTGGGACTCAGTATTGCCATACCCTCTCTCATCTTCTATAATTACTTTATGCATCGCACAGACAAGATTGTGCGCCAATTCGAAAAGGTGAGCAGCGAATTTATCGATTTTTTATTAAGAAAATAAATGAAATTTAGCCGCCCCAGATCAAGATCAGAAGAAGTATTCATAAACCTGACCCCTCTTATTGACGTAGTTTTTCTTTTGCTTATTTTTTTTATGGTTTCAACTACTTTTGCCACAATAAGATATGGAATAAAGGTAGAACTTCCCAAGACAACTACCCCCCAGGAAAAGGTAGAAGAGAATATAGTCATCTCTGTTACCAAGGATAACCATATATATCTGGGCAAAAGATGGATTAAAAGTGAAAAAGAGCTTACATCTTTATTAAAAAAGGAGATAAAAGAAAAAGGTGGACTGGTTGTAATTAATGCTGATAAGAATGTAAAACATGGTCAGGTAGTGAAAGTTATGGAACTGGCTGAAAAAGCAGGAGCTACGAAGCTGGGAATCCTTACTTTCCCGGAGAGAAAAAAGTAAATGCATAAAAATAATTTTTTTAAACTCGGCCTTCTGGTCTCAACTTGTGTTCATTTTTCCCTGATAATATTTTTCCCTCTCTGGAGATACACCCCACCTCCAGAACCTGTAGTATATGAAGTTGCCCTTATAAAAGTGGAGCCTAAAAAACTGGAGGTAAAAAAGGCACCTGTTGCTCCTTCTGAGCCAAAAGTTGAAGTAAAGGCGGTTGCCAAACTCTCTCCTGTAGAGATTGCTGTTAGGCCCTCTCAAAGTATACCGGTACTTACACCTCATGCCAGAGTTGAAAGTAAGGTAAAAATTCCTTTTCCCATAGTATCTTTTGAGCCGGCAAGTCCTGTTAAGATAGAAGGAATAACTTATAAAAAGGAAATGGAGGTGAAAAAGCCTCTCCAGCATTTACCAGCTCATTATAAACCACTTCCTATCAAAGCGCCCTCCCCTGTCCAGGGAGAGGTCCCTTCGTTCAAACCTTCCACAGGAGAGGAAGAAGGTAAAACTGTTGGTACAGGTATTAAAGAACCGATAGGTATCACCTTTAAAGGACTGGGGAGTAGAAAACCGGAGAGAACTCCTCAACCGACTTATCCTCCTGAGATGGAGCAACG
>QMQA01000143.1 GCA_003648845.1 Candidatus Aerophobota bacterium | reverse complement strand
AACTAAAAGCCCTTTAAAACTCTCTACTTCAATTTTCTGAGAGAAGGAGAGTACTTTTTTAACCATCTCCACTCTTTCTGCACCGCTGAAAAGATAAGGTTTTGCAGGATTAGGGTTATCATTCACAGCTACTATGAGTTTATCAAAAAGAGGTATACTTCTTTTTATTATATCTATGTGGCCATTGGTGATAGGATCAAAGGTTCCTGGATATACAGCGACTTTGTTCATTTTTTTACACTTTTAAACCGGAAGTAATCTTTAATGATCTTAACATGGTCAAAGGCGATATTTGTGGGGAGGTTATCCTCGGAGAAAACTTTTACCTTTTCTGCATCATCTCCAGCTTTTAACCTGCCCTTAGCCTTAATAACAAAGACAGTAGAGATGGTGTGAAAGCGTGGGTCTCTTTCGGGGCTTGAATAGGTGTGAAACTGATATAAGTTATCTACATCAAGGTTGATTTCCTCTTTAACTTCTCTTTTTATAGCCTCCTCCAGAGTTTCTCCATAATCCACAAACCCCCCAGGTAGAGCCCACCCATAGGGTGGATTTTTTCTTTTAACCAGAATAATTCCCTCCTCAGTCTCTACTATGGCATCAACGGTAGGGATAGGATTTTTGTAAGTTTTCTCAAAATCCTGGAGAATCTTGCTATGAGAGGAAAAAGCTAATGGAGGATGACTGGATAAGGGGAAAAATTTGAATTCCTTAACTTCATCTCCCAGACAGAAAGCTAACTGGTTAATAGTTACTTCGTATCCAATTACTATTACTTTTTTATATAACTCACTTTTATCTGCATGAACACCTATTAGACCCTGTAGTTTTCCATAGACTCCTATTTCTTCTTTGATTTCCCGGAGAACGGCTTCTTGTGGGCTTTCATCCAGTTCCACAAACCCCCCAGGTAGAGCCCACTCATCTTTTCGTGGTGGAATAGCCCTTTTTATAAGACCAACCACTCTCTCATCCGGCCTGGTTAAAACTGCTACTACCACAGGGATGGGATTTTGATAGCAAATACGGTTGCAATTTTTGCAAACGAAGCGTCTTCTTTTTTCTTTCTCCACCAGTTTATCTATTAACTCCCCCCCGCAATATGGACAAAATCTTACGTTAAACAATTTATCTACCTTTTAATCTTTTCTGAGATTCTCTCCACTACACTAATGATACCACCAGCTATGAGTAAAATAAATGCTATACTAACTGCTCCCGCAAGAATTGTTAGAAAAAATCCAAAAAGGAGTATACCTCCTGTTATACCGGCTAACAAGATTGCTATCCAGATAGCGGTTGTGATAATTTTTGTTTTTAAGAGCCTGTTAATTTTATCTCCTCCTTTTTAATTAGTTTAAGAAAAATATCCCTGTTATTTATACATCCAGGATCAGGCGCCTTGTAGTTTCCAAAATAACCATACGCTCTTGCCCGGCAACCTCCACATACTGCTCTATACTCACATATTCCACAGTGCTCTTGCAGATCCTCTCTTTTTCTGAGTTCTTTTAAAATGGGTGAATTTTCCCATATTTCTTTAAAGCCTTCAACCTTCAGGTCTCCCACCGGAATAGGCAAAAAAACACAGGGAGTTACGATACCATCTGGTTGAATAGAACAGTAGGCTCTGCCTACTCCGCATCCGCCGATGAATTCTGCTAAAATTTTAGCTTTTTTTCCTTTAGCATTAGTATAATGTGATGTGGGAACTTTTTCCAGACTTCCCCTCATCATACAGACTCTGGCATACTGAGGAGAGGTGGTCATACACACTATATCTCCCTTCTCGTAGTGATCGTAGAGAATATTAAGCATTTTTTCTCTCTGTTCAGGGGTTAAATCCACATCTACTATATTTTTTCCTCTTCCAGTGGGTATAAAGTTAAAGGCATAGAATTTACTTGCCCCGATATTTTTGGAAAATTGGATGAGCTCTTCCAGTTCATCAAAATTAATGCGGGTTATGGTGGAGGCAATTCCTACCTCAAACCCTCCCTGAGCCACCGCATTCTCTATTCCCTTTACCGCCTTCTTCCAGAACCCCGGAACACCCCTGAATCTGTCATGAACTTCGGGCCTGGTTGAATCAAGGCTGATTTCAACGTAATTTACTCCTGCATCAGCTATCCTCCTGGCGACCTCAGGGGTAATGAGAGTTCCATTGGTAGCTATTGACTGATAGAGATTATGTTTAGCTCCTCTTTCAGCGACTTTCCATATATCTTTATCCATAAGAGGTTCTCCGCCGGAGTAAGCGATGGAGAAAACATCTTCTCTTGCCAGCTGGTCCACTATATCAAGACGTTTATCAAGGTTGAGTTCCTGTGCCAGAGGTTTTCCCGCATCCTGGTAACAGTGTTTGCATTTTAGATTGCACCTATTGGTAAAATTCCATACAACAACGGGAGGTGCAGAGAAAATTTGTGGTTTTGTCATCCCGTATTTTCCTACTGATCTCATAGTAAGAGCAATTCCATGCTGAAAAACGGGATCAGAAAGTTTTTCTTTTGCCTCCTTTTTTGTCTGGTTCAGAATGATCCTTCCTATCTCAAAAAAAAGATAAAAAGGGAAAAGTTTTAATTTGGTAATTATTTTTAAGGGATGCTGATTGGCGTAAAAAATGAAAAGCTCCTCAAGTATACTTCTGCCATCTTTATTCTTTCGGGCAAGATAGGAAAAAACTTTTCGATTAATTCTACTTTTAAGAAAAAAGCCCACAAGATAGCTCAGATCCATCTGGTGTTCCTTTAACGGGTTTGAGAATATACTTTGTTCTCAAAGTAGACTCTATCTTTGTTCCTCTTTTCATAATTTTCAATCACTTTGCTTAATTTTACATTCTCTGTATCAAATTTGCCCTTTCTTAAATTTTCCCAGAAGGTTTGAGTTGCCTTTTTTATCTGCTCAGAATATTCGTCCAGAAATTTAGCTGTTTCTCCCCGAACTATATCCTCTTCCCCGGGAAGAGCCGGCTCTAAATTAAATTTTTCTACTGCCTCTCTCAAAATGGAAGGATTATCTATTATGCAGCAGGGTGTACATTTGTTGTCTATCTCCAGTTGTTTTTCCCTTATAAAACGGAAAGCCGGGTGTTGAATCACATCTTTAAGGGATTTTCCCTTCTGGTAAAAATCTCTGTCGATATGCCCGATACTGAAATCTGCGAAAACACAAGGGGTTATTTTTCCATCTGCTCTTATATGGAAATATTTTCTTGCTCCAGCAATACATCCCCCTACCCAGGGACCATCATTCCAAAAATCCCCTATAAATATTGGCTTTTTGTTTCTCATCTCCCATACAAAATCCCTCAAGCGGATTCTTTGCTCGGGGGTTGGCATAAGCTGAATGTTAGGGCTTCTTCCTTTAGGGATATAGATAAAATACCATCCAAATGACACATCCTGCTTTATTATCTCATCTATAAGTTTTTTCTGAGTAAGGACATCTGCATTTTCTCTGGTATAGGTAATACTGAATCCATGAAGCACTCCAAAAGATGTTAGATTTTTTCTGGCATTTTGAATTAGAAGGTACATTCCTTCTCCTCTTCTTTTATCAGTTTCTTCCTCGAAACCTTCCTGACTTATAGCCGGGGCTACATTTCCTAATTTAGCCAGTACAGGAGCGATATTTTCTCTACCATAAAGACGTTTGTTTCTTCTGGCCGCTTTTCTTATTCTCTCAAGGGAGGCTATTGCTTTTTTATCTTTTTTTCTCACTCTCCCGGCAAGTTCCCTTTCAGCCAAATCTCTATCTATTAAAGAGGTTCCATTGGTATAAACTTGAAAGTAAATATCAGGATTGGCACGGAAAAAATCTATAATGTTTTTTTTCTCCTCCTTATCATAGTAAATGAAAGGTTCCCCTCCAGAGATGGTGATGAATTTTATCCCCAGTTTTTTAGCATCAGATACTATGCGATTTAGAAGCTGAAAGCTGAGATATACCTGACCTTTATCCGCATTTGCATAGCAGCCAGGACAGGTAAGATCGCAGTATTTTAAGGGTGAGATAACGAAAAACCAGGGAGCTTCAAACCCTTCTTTTTCCAGCATCTTTCTAAGTTTAATCTTGTCAGTAAATATCCAGGGAACAAAGAAAGTATCTACCAATTTTTTTCGGGTAGTCTCTGATAATCTTTTTTGAACAAGTAATCTTGCAAGTTCAACATAAGGATGACCATTTCTTGCAGCCTTTCTTACAACCTTTACAGCGTTTTTGTTCTGTCCAGTGGAGTGTTCTTCCAGCCTGCCCAGGATCTCATCAAAGGTGGAATAAAAATCTTCTTTACTTACAGTGTGAGCCAGCTTACTCACGTACCTCTGGATGAGAAAAATAGCCGTTTTTTTCTTGACTATTTGTTTTAACATCTCTCCCCCCCTTATATCTTGAATTAATTTAGTCTCGCCCCATTCCAGAAAATCTCCCATGCCAGGCTATGGTCCTCAAATAAAGGGTATTTTTCACCCTGGGATATCCAGTTTATAGTCAAACTGTGAACTATCCCTACCAGTATGACTGCCAGTTTTCTTGCATCCAGCGGTTTTATTTGTTTTTTCTTAATAGCCTCTTCTATTAAGTGTTGTACCAGTTCCAGATAGTTTGCATTCTTTTTAATGACTCTTTCGGTTAGTTCCTTTTCCATTTCTCTTTTGTATTCTCCCGAGAGGCTTTGCAGAATTTTGAAGAAATTTTTGTTTTGTTCCAGAAACCCGAGGTGGACCCGGGTAATTTT
>QMQA01000142.1 GCA_003648845.1 Candidatus Aerophobota bacterium | reverse complement strand
TCTTCTCTATATCCTTTATCCAGGAGCTTCTTTACCTCCTCAACAAGCCCCCTTTCAACCATTCTGTCCACTCTTTCTTCTATAATCTTATAAAGGGTACCTCTTTCCCTCCAGCAAAGACCTATCTTTACCACTCTCCAAGAAGGAGGGGAAGTTCTTTCCCTCTGGTGATGAGATATAGGAATTTGGGTTTTATACCAGACCTCAAGAGCCCGGATTATCCTTACCTCATCATTGGGGTGTATGCGCTTTGAGGCCTCAGGGTCAACCCTTTTTAGCTGATTGTACAGGGATAAAAGGCCCTCTTTTTTTATCCTTGATTTTAACCTGCTCCGAAGTTTCTCATCTCTACCCGGCCCCGGGAAAATACCGCAGGTTAAAGCCCTTATATAAAGTCCTGTCCCTCCACAGACAATGGGGAGTTTATCTTCTCTTTGCAGCCTTTCAATGAGAGCCTCGGCTCTTTTTTTAAAATCGGCCGCAGTGAAGACCTCATCCGGAGATGCAATATCAATTAGATGATGGGGGAACTTATCTCTCACCTTGCGGGGAACTTTATCTGTTCCAATATCCATACCTCTGTATAGCTGGCGCGAATCAGCAGAGATTATCTCCGCCTTTATTTTTTTAACCAGAGAAAGAGCAACTTCCGTTTTACCTGCACCGGTTGGTCCTGCGATTATTAAAACAGCATCTGCCACTATTTTTCTTCTCCAGTACAGGTTCTATGTCTATCAGCCTTCCATCATTTTAAACCTTTTAGATGGATTCTTTCCTTTGCTGATACAGCTACAATGGTCATTTTTAACTTCCTGTCTTTATCAGTATAAATGTAGAACAAATAAACCAGATGTCAACTTTCCTTCATGGATGGCGCACATATATGGATGGCGCACATAGCTCACCTTTTAGTGCCCAACAACCTGATGTCACCACCCTTACCTGTACAAGCTTCCCGATGAGGGACTTATCTCCTGCAAATATCACTATCTTGTTGTGTCTTGTTCTTCCTTCCACCATCCCGGGATTTTTCTTTGCCTCACCCTCCACCAGAGCTTCCACTTTCCTGCCAACCCAGAACTTATTTTTCTCCTCGGTGATTTTCTGCTGAACCTCTATTAGCTCACGAAGTCTTCTTCTTTTCACAGAATCAGAAATTTGATTTTCAAGCTCAGATGCCCGGGTGCCAGGAACAGGAGAATACTCAAAGGTGAATGCTCCGTCAAATCTCACTTTTTCCACCATCCACAGTGTATCCTGAAAATCCTCCTCAGTTTCCCCGGGAAAACCCACTATCAAATCGGTGGTAAGACTTATATCCGGAACAAGTGTACGCACCTTACGGACAAGCTCAAGGTAATCTTCACGGGTGTAACCTCTCCTCATCAACTTCAAAATTCTATTAGAGCCCGCCTGCAGGGGAAGATGCAGATGTTCACAAACCTTATCAAGCTCGGCTATGGCTAAAATCAGTTTGTCTGAGAGGTCCTTAGGATGGGAGGTTATAAATCTAATACGATTTAAACCTTCAATTTCGTTTACTTTCCGGAGAAGGTCGGCAAAATCAACTCTCTCTGGCAGGTCCTTGCCGTAAGAGTTAACATTCTGACCCAGAAGTATTACCTCCTTGCATCCCTCACCTGCAGCCCTCTTAACTTCTTTTAAAATAGATTCAACGGGCCTGCTTTTTTCCCTTCCCCTCACATAAGGGACATTACAATAACTGCAGAAATTGTTACATCCCCTTATGACGGGAATGTAGGCGCTGAATTTTCTCCCTCTCAGTATGGGAAGCTCATCAGGTAAAACCTCCTGTTCCACTTTAACTACAGGGTGTTTGCCTTCCCTTGCAAATTTTAAAAGCTCAGGAAGCCTGTGAAGGTTTGAGGTTCCCCAGATAATATCAACATAAGGCGCCCTTTTTTGAATCTGGTGAGGGTCTTTTTGAGCAAGACACCCTCCCACTCCCAGAATAAGATGGGGTTTTCTTTTTTTTATCTTTTTTAGCTCTCCCAGGAAACTGAATATCTTATGTTTAACTTTTTCTCTCACATAGCAGGTATTAATTATGACCAGGTCTGCTTTTTCCATGTCCGAGGTAAGTTCAAAGCCACTCTGGTGCAAAATACCTGCCATAGCTTCTGAGTCGTATTCATTCATCTGACAACCGTAAGTTTTAATGTAAACATAACCCATTTAAACTTCTCTTACTCTCTGGGCTACTTCACTTCGGGCTTTTTTTAAATTATCCAGGATGGAAGCCGGCACTCTTATCTTACCCATTAAAACTTCACCTTTAGCCTCTCCATGACAGTCAGAGCCCCCTGTTATTAAAAGGTCAAACCTGCGGGCAATTTCTTTATAATGCTCAACGATAGCCTCATCATGTGCAGGATGGTAAACCTCTATTCCCATAAGACCTGCATCTACCATCCTGGGAATAAGGTCATCTCTTCTGGAAAGAAAAGGGTGAGCAAATACAGGAATTCCCTCCGCATCAAGAATTAAGGCTATAACTTCAAAAGGAGAAACCCTGACTCTCTCCACATAAGCTGGTTTTCCTGGATTAAGCCACTCCTCAAAAGCCTCATCAATGGAGGCTACATATTTTTTCCTAACCATGCAGCGGGCAATATGCAATCTGCTAATCACTCCTTTAGGAGCAAGCCGGGATACCTCAGAAAGCTCTATCTCCATCCCAAGCTCCTTTAGCCTGTTTAAAAGTTTATCATTTCTTTCCATGCGGGTTTTCTGGAAAAACCGGAGTTTCTCCAGAAATTCTTTCCGCTTCCAGTCAAGGTAGTATCCCAGAATATGAATCTCATCCTGACCCACATCAGAGCTTACCTCCACTCCTGGAACCACTTCCACCCCGAAATCTTTCCCTGCTTCCAGCGCCTCCTCTATTCCTTTAACAGAATCATGGTCAGTTATAGAGATAGCTGTAAGGCCGATTTCTTTAGCCAGATGTACCACCTGTTGGGGAGTGTAAGTCCCATCTGAAAAAACAGTATGAATGTGAAGGTCAATTTCGGACATTTTATTCCCTTTTAATTTGTACTTTCCAATCAGGAAAATAAGGAACTGGTCTGGTATAATATAAAACCTTTTAAAAATGTCAACTGGCAAGATGCTCTTGACGAATTTGTAAGGTTATGGTATATTCTGCAATTGAAGGATTTTAAACTAAAAACCCTTTATAAAAGCCTTATTCAGCAAAAAGGAGGTGAGAAAAATATGAACAAAGCCGAACTGGTAGAGGAAGTGGCACAGGAGGTGGGACTGACCAAAAAGGATGTAAACAATGTGATTGATGCTATGACCTCCGCCATCACCAATGCTCTGGCCAAGGGAGAAAAGGTGACTCTGGTGGGATTTGGTACTTTTCTGGTTCAGACGAGAAAAGCACGGCAGGGCGTAAACCCTCAAACAGGCGAAAAAATAAATATTCCTTCTAAGGATGTTCCAAAATTCCGCCCTGGCAGTGCTTTAAGAGAAGCAGTAGGATAAATAATAAAAGAAAGGGGTCGGGGATTTCCTGCTACCCTGACCCCTTCAAGGTGCCAGGTAAAATGATAGAGAGGTATACCTTTGGTCAAATTACAATCAGGGGTAAAACATATACATCTGATGTAATTATCCACCCTGATGAGAGAGTGGATGATAACTGGTGGAGAAAGGAGGGACACCTTTTGCTCCCCGAGGACTTAGAAGAGGTGGTTAAAGAAAAACCGGATATTTTAATTGTTGGAACAGGAAATTCCGGACTGATGGAAGTTCCTGCTTCAACAAAAAAATGGATTGAATCAAAAGGAATAAAACTTATCGCCTGCCCAACAAAGGAGGCCTGCAATATTTATAACCAGCTCTACAAATCAGGAAGCAGGGTAACCGCTGCCTTCCACCTCACCTGTTAAAAAGATGAGGCCCTCTCCCAGCTCTTCTAATATAGAAAAAAGAATAGCTTTTCATTTCATCATTCTTTTAGGAGTTGTAAGTCTTTTCGGGGATATAACCTATGAAGGTGCAAGAAGTGTAACCGGACCTTTCCTTCTCACCTTAGGAGCAAATGCTGCCATTGTTGGTCTGGTGGCAGGAGTGGGTGAGTCCATTGGTTATGCCCTGCGTCTTGTATCCGGTCTTATTGCTGATCGGACTAAAGCTTACTGGGTTCTTGTTTTTATCGGCTATGGACTTATCCTTTCCATACCTTTGCTGGCACTGGCAAATATCTGGCAGGTTGCAGCTATTTTTATTATTCTGGAGAGAACGGGAAAGGCAATCAGGACTCCAGCAAGAGATACAATACTTTCCCATGCTACAAAAAAGGTGGGAAGAGGATGGGGGTTTGGCATCCACGAGGCTTTAGATCAGGTTGGAGCTTTTGCCGGTCCTCTGGTCTTTTCCGCAGTATTTTTCCTCGGGGCTGGATTCAAGGAAGGATTTACTATCTTGTGGATACCTGCCATCCTGACCCTTTTTATTCTTGCTCTGGCAAAAAAGAAAGTTCCCTCGCCAGAAAAACTGGAAGCTCCTTCAGGGAAATTAAAAGAGGGCAGCTTAAAAACAGGTCTTCCCGGGGTTTTCTGGTGGTATTCTTTATTTATTTTTCTTGCAGTGGCAGGATTCGCCAGTTTTCCTCTTATATCTTTTCATTTCAAAAATTACTCAATTTTTCCCATCAGTTTAATTCCTCTGCTTTATGCTGTTGCAATGGGAGTGGATGCTTTGATGGCTCTTGCT
>QMQA01000141.1 GCA_003648845.1 Candidatus Aerophobota bacterium | reverse complement strand
TTAAATTAACCACAGATAATTTGCCTGTGAAGATTTGCAAAATTGGTGATTTTCGCTGCAGAATTTGTGGGGATGGAATTGATCCAGCAAGAGCTGATAAACTTAAAAAAAAGTTTGTGGAAGCTGCAAGGGAAAGGCCTCTCCCTCGAGAAGATTTTGATCAGGGTTTTATGAGAAAAGAGGACACCCTGAAAAGAGCTTTTTTCATGTATGAGAGAGGGGATGTGGAGGAAAAGAATATATTTATTTTAGGAGATGATGACCTTTTATCCCTTGCTCTTGGGCTAATGGAAGTTGCTAAACTGATAACGGTGGTGGAAGTTGATCCCAGGATAATAAATTTTATTAAAAAAAGAGCAAAAGAACTTGATATCTCAAGTATACAGGTTATTAAATACAATGCTTTGAATGCGCTACCTTCTGATCTTTGTGGCAATTACCATACATTTGTAACTGACCCTGTAGAAACCCACTCGGGATTAAAGATTTTCTTAGGTAGATGCATCCAGAGCCTGAAAGGTTCAGGTTGCAGTGGTTATTTTGGCCTTACCCATCTTGAGGCCTCTCTTAAAAAATGGTATGAGATTGAAAAATTTCTTCTGGATTGCAATTTTGTTATTACCGATATTCTGAGAGATTTTAGTTTTTACCCTGAAGCTGATAACAGGTGGGAAAGGTTTTACAGCACCTACAGGGTTTTAAAAGAGATGCCTGGTATAGGATTGCCCCGGGTCAACTGGTACAGGTCTTCTTTTTTGAGAGTGGAGGCAACAGATAAAATTAATCTTCCCCCTCTTCCCTCCCTCAACTCTTTTAAAGAACTCTATTTTGATGAGGAAACCTGGGCAACACCCGCTCTGGACAGTTAATTCGGTTTCAGAATCAGTTTAATCTTCCTCTTTAAAATACTTCTTTTGTTTTTCCATTCTCTTTTTTATATGTTTTTCATACCCATACTCGGTTGGCTCGTAATAGTTTTTTTCTCCAAGCTCAGGGGGAAGATGCTGTTGTTTTACATATCCGTGGGGAAAGTTGTGGGCATATTTATACCCCTTACCATAGCCTAATTTTTCCATAAGAGGAGTGGGGGCATTTCTCATTACCAGAGGAACAGGAAGGTTACCTTTTTTTATAACGTCCTCGCGGGCTTTTGCATAAGCCCGGTAAAGAGCGTTGCTTTTTGGTGCACAGGCAAGATAGGTTGCTGCCTGACAGAGAGCAAGATTTGCCTCGGGCATTCCTAAAAATTGAGCTGCCTGCATTGCAGCTACTGCCACTTGAAGTGCCTGAGGGTCAGCATTTCCTATATCCTCAGAAGCGAACCTGACCATCCTTCTTGCAATGTAAAGGGGATCTTCTCCGGCCTCCAGCATCCTAACAAGCCAGTAAACAGAAGCATCCGGATCAGAATCTCTCATACTCTTGTGCAGAGCTGAGATGAGGTTGTAATGCTCTTCTCCAGCCTTATCGTACCTTAATACTCTTTTCTGGATTACCTTTGTAACTATCCGGGGAGTAATGTGGGCCTGGCTGTTCTCTTTTGCGCTCATAAAGGAGAGCTCCAGGATATTTAAGGCTACACGTGCATCACCATTAGCCATTTCTACTATGTATTCCAGAGCCTGTGGGTCTATTTTTATTCTGTAACTTCCAAGCCCCTTTTCCTTATCCTCCAAAGCTCTTTTAATTATTTTTTTTAAATCATCGGAGGAAAGAGGTTGCAGGACATAGACTGTTGAACGAGACAGAAGTGGTGAGTTAACTTCAAAAGACGGGTTCTCAGTGGTTGCTCCAATAAGTATTATTGTACCGTTCTCTACATAAGGAAGAAAAGCATCTTGCTGCAGTTTGTTAAATCTGTGGATCTCATCAACGAAAAGTATAGTTCGCTGGAGGTTGTATTTTCTTCTGGTAATTGCCTCCTCTATAACCTTTTTTATAGCAGGAATACCTGAGGTTACAGCACTAAAGGAAACAAAATGAGACTTTGTCATTCTGGCTATAATTCTGGCAAGGGTTGTTTTTCCTGAGCCAGGAGGGCCCCATAAAATTATGGAGACCAATCTGTCTTCCTCAATCGCCTTTCTGAGTGGAGCTCCCTCGCCTACGAGCTCCTCCTGTCCGACAAAGTCCTCCAGTTTATCAGGTCTCATCCGCTCGGCAAGAGGGGCTGAGCTTTTAAGGTCCAGCTCAAATCTTTTATCAAAAAGCTCTGCCGTTTTTTTATTAAATTTTTTTGAGTTCATTTTTTAAAAGGTCAATAAAAGTGATAGGGGTAGGGTCTACTCCCTGTACAATCGCAAGGTAAAAGCTTATCCAGTCACCGGTATATATGGAGGAGAAAATTCTGCTGAGGATGGATTTTCCTTCTGTCCATATCTCGGAATACTCAACCCCCTTTTTTCCGAGAAGATTCTGAGTTATCTGGATTCTTCTAGTTATTTTCTCGCCCTCGTTTTTATCTCTGATAAATATGGGATGAAAAAGGTTCAGATTGATCTTTCCTTCGCCTGAGAAGGGGACAATTTCATTGTGGTTCATTTCAGGCAGCACATCCCAGCTGGCAAGAACCTTTGAATTTTCATTAAACTGTGTTTTTAATCTGCGGGCTACAACATCGGTGATTCTATTGACCCCGTAAATTAAGGGGATCTTTCCTTTTAGTTTGAGGGCAGCCAGTTTTGCTGGATTATCCCCGGTTTTTCTCTCAGGTAGGTATCTTTCACGGAGATTGGAGACAACTTCTACCACCTCCCCGTAATTAAGAGAATCTGTATTCAGGATTTTTTCCAGCAAAACTATTACCGGAATACTTAAAAATCCAACAGCGCAGCGAGGAGGAAATCCAGAAGGAACTTTTATAAGTGGTATTCCCTTTTCCTGGCTTAAGTTTTCTAAAATCCCACCACTGGTAATCGAAACTGCAGGGCAGTTTATTTTTAAAGCCTGTTTAAAAGAGGAAATGGTCTCTTCTGTGTTACCGGAATAACTGACTGCAAGGATAAGAGTTTCATCATCTACAAAAGAAGGTAGATAGTAGTCCCGGTTTACCTCGATCAATATTTTTTTATCAAAAAAAAGTGTTTTCAAGATATCTCCACCAATTGCCGAGCCCCCCAGACCACATACAATCACTTTGTTAATTTTCCTTCCTCTGATGGAAGATGTAACTTCAAATTCTTTTCCCATTTTTATTGCTTTTTTGCACTGCTCGGGAAATTTCTTTAGAATCTCCCTCATCCTGGACTTATCTATATCCTTTATATAACCCGGGTCATCAAGCATTATTTTCCTCTTTCAATATTTTTCTTATTCTCCTTCCCAGTTTGGTCCCGAGATACCTTCTGGTTTGCTGGGAGGTACTGAGTTTGAGAAGGTGAGAGGCCAATTTTTGGGTCTCTTCCCAGCTAAGGTTTCTTATTACCTTTTTTATCTCCAGGATACTGGTAGGAGCAACACTTAGCTCGTCCACTCCTAACCCCAGAAGTACAGCCATACCCAGAGGGTCACTGGCCATTTCTCCGCAAGCTCCCACCCATATATTTTCCCGATGGGCAGCTTTTATTACGTTATCAATAAGGCGCAAAATGGTGGGGTGAAGGGGTTGATAAAGATGTGCTACCTTCTCATTAACTCTGTCTACGGCAAGTGTATACTGGATTAAGTCATTGGTCCCCAGGCTGAAAAAATCCACCTCCTTAGCCAGTACATCTGCCATAATAGCAGCTGAGGGGACTTCGATCATTATTCCAACTTCTATAGGATTGGAGAAAGAAAATCCCTCTTTTTCCAGCTCCTTTTTTACTTCGGATAAAATCTGGTTGGCTTTTTTTACCTCTTCAAGCGAGGAGACCATTGGAAACATCACTTTCACCTTGCCATACCGGGAGGCTTTGAGTATTGCCCGAAGCTGGGTTTTGAAAATTTCCACCAGCTCCAGGGATAATCTGATAGCCCTCCATCCCATAAAGGGATTTATCTCCTTGGGCACAGAAAGAGGAGATAAAAACTTGTCTCCTCCGATATCAAGAGTGCGGATTATAACAGAGTGAGGAGCTACCTTCTCAGCCACAGCTGCGTAGGCTTGAAGTTGCTCTTCCTCCGTGGGGAGTGATGTTCTATTCATATACAGGTATTCTGTGCGATAAAGTCCTATCCCTTCAGCTCCGTTTTTCACCGCAAGGTCAACTTCCTCCGGGCCAGCAATATTTGCTGCCAGTTCAATTTCTCTTCCGTCAAGAGTTTGAGCAGGGAGTGGTTTTAAAGTTTCCAGTGTTTCTCTGTAGGCCAAAAATTTCCTTTTTCTCTCCTCGTATTTTTTTATCTGGGCAGGGGTAGGATTGATGATTACACGTCCTCTATCTCCATCCACAATAATGGTTGTTCCTGGTTTAACTTTCTTTGTTACATCCCTTAATCCAACCACAGCAGGAATCTCCAGAGCTCTTGCCATTATAGCTGTGTGGGAGGTTCTTCCTCCTATATCAGTGGCAAATCCTAAAACTTTTTCTTTGTCCATTGATGCCGTATCAGAGGGGGCAAGATCGTAAGCAACAACGATTATATTCTCCTCCAGGTGAGATAGGCTCAGAATGGGACTTTTTAAGAGATTACGCATGACTCTTTCTGCTACATCTTCAACATCCCGGAAACGCTCTTGCATAAATTCAAGTTGAAC
Organism: Candidatus Aerophobota bacterium; assembly: GCA_003648845.1. Next base: position 75 of record QMQA01000141.1, on the reverse strand, counting down.
AACTTTAAATTTTTCGGGAAAGCTTTTATAGACCTGCCTTAAAGCTGTTTCTGCATTAACTTTTTCCCGTTTTAT
>QMQA01000140.1 GCA_003648845.1 Candidatus Aerophobota bacterium | reverse complement strand
GGATACCTTTTCATCTTAAGGATTTTTTTAATTTTATCTATTTTTTGAGAGCGGGTGAGCTTGACATCTTTTGAGACATTTAAAATTTCCGTCTCCTTTAAAATTGCGGCTACATTTTTTTCTTCCTTTGTTTCTATTTCTTTTAAAACTTTTAATATATTACAGAAATCGTAGCCCTTTAAAGAAAGACAGGTTCCTAAGGAAATAAGAAGATTCTGCTCCTCAGAGGAAAGATTCTCAAATGCAAGGGCCTGGTTTAAAGAAAGACCGTGAGTTGATATATAAGAAAGAACAGAGGGTGTGTAGTTTGAAAGGCGGATATATTTTTCAAGAAGATGGGGAGATTGAATTTCCAGAAAAGAGCCAAATCTGGTGCAAATCTGAGAAGTAGATATTCCCAGGTCTTTCATAATTCTTACAATTCTAACCTTCTCTGTAAGGGAAAGAGGGTGAGGATGTGATAATAAAACGGCAGTCAAAATCTCGGAAGGGGAAAGATTCTCTCTTAAAATACGAGCAGGAATAAAGGTAAAACCCAGTTCTTTTGCTATCTGTAACCTCCTGAAGCCACTTATTACTCTGTAATACTTTTTTTCAAAGGGTTGAACCATTATAGGGTTGAGTATTCCCAGCTTGGCAATAGAGGACTTTAAAAGATTAAAATAGTAAGGGTTCTCATCAGTGAAATAAAAAAAAGTATTTTCCTGCTTAACCAACGATAGAGGGATTTTTTTTAATTTAGTTTTAAAGTACATTTTTGATTTTATTATATCCGAAAATTTAGACTTTTGTCCAGTAAAACTTATGAAAGAAAAAATAGTCAGTGTCATAATTCCCACCTACAACAGAGAAAACTGGATAAAAGAAGCTGTGGAATCGATCTTTTGTCAGAGCTATTCCAACTACGAGATAATAGTTGTAGATGATGGCTCCACTGATAATACTAAAAGGGTTCTCGCTCCATTTAAATCTAAAATACGATACGTTTTTCAGCCAACCTCCGGTCCTTCCAGTGCCCGGAATAAGGGGTTGCAGCTTTCCAGAGGTGAATGGATAGCTTTTTTAGACTCCGATGATGTGTGGAGACCTGAAAAATTGGAAAAGCAAATGGACGTTTTACAAAAAGAGCCCGAGTTTAAGGTATGTTATACTGATGAGGTATGGATCAGAAACGGAAAATTTGTTAACCCCCGGAAAAGACACACCAAGTATTCCGGATGGATATATCCGTATTGTCTTCCTCTTTGTATTATCTCTCCTTCCTCGGTGGTAATCCATCGCTCGGTATTTGAAGAGGTTGGCTATTTTGATACCTCTTTACCCGTGGCTGAGGATTATGACCTCTGGCTCAGGATTTCTTCTCGCTATCCAATAAAACTGGTTCCAGAGAAACTTATTATCAAAAGAGGGGGGCATCCGGATCAGTTATCAAAAAAATACTGGGGAATAGACCGTTTTAGAATTATTGCCCTGGAAAAGATGTTAAGAAAAAACTATCTACCGGTTAACTGGAGAATTGCCACATTAAAAGAACTGGCTAAGAAAGCCAGTATTGTTGCAGAGGGCTGCAGGAAAAGAGGAAAATGGAAAGAGTATCACTGCTATGCTACCAAAGCTAAGGAGGCTGAAAAAGAAATAGCCTATCTTTTGTCCTGATGTTCAACGTTCAACGTTCGAGGTTAAAGTCGGTAGGGACGTTTAGTCCATTCCAATCTAAGTAAGCGAAATTGAACCAAACAGAGGGAAGAAAATATAAATGAGAGTGAGGGAGCTATGGATAAGAAAAAAAAGATCCATCATCTAATAATCGTAGGTGCAGGGCCAGCTGGACTATCTGCCTCTATCTATGCCAGAAGAGCTGGAATAGATGTGCTTGTTCTTGAAAAATACACTCCCGGTGGACAGATTCTCACCTCAGAAAAAATTGAAAACTATCCAGGTTTTCCTCATCCTGTATCAACACAGCAGCTTATCTCCAGAATCCTTCAACAAGCTCAGAATTTCGGAATGGAACTGAAAAATGAAGAAGTGCAGAAAATACAGGGAGGAGAAGAAAAAACTATCTACACTGACTCTGGTAGTATCTACAAAAGCTTTTCTGTAATAATAGCTACAGGGGCCCAACCTGCCTCTCTCGGGGTTCCGGGAGAGGAAGAATTCAAAGGCAGGGGTGTCAGTTACTGTGCTACCTGTGATGCTCCTTTTTTTAAAGATGAAGTAGTCGCAGTTGTAGGAGGTGGGAATACTGCAGCTGAGGAAGCAATTTATCTTACAAGGTTTGCCAGCAAGATATACCTTTTACACAGACGAGACAGACTACGGGCAGACAGGATCTTGCAGGAAAGGATTTTAAAGAATAAAAAAATTGATACCTTATGGAGCTGTGTTCTGGACAAAATTTATGGAAAAGAACGGGTAGAGGGTGTTCTGATAAGAAATTTAAAAACAGGAAAAACAAAAAACTTACCCTGTAGCGGTGTTTTTATATATGTGGGAACAAAACCAAACAGTGAGTTTATAAAAGGCTGGATTGAAACAGATGAGAAGGGATTCATCTTGACCAATGAAAAACTTCAGACAAATATTCCGGGAGTGTTTGCCTGTGGTGATGTAAGAGCCAATCTAATGAAACAGGTAATAGTAGCCTGTTCTGAAGGAGCCCAGGCCAGTTTTATGGCAGGTAAATACCTGGAGGAAAAGGGATTGATTTGACAAAATTGGCTTTAGTGGTAAAAATAAAAAAGGATATCAATGAAACAAAAAGTGCATTATGTTGTATGGATGGTTGCTTTTTTATTTGTGCTCACTTCTAATGCTCACAGCTATGATTATCTGAGGGTAACAGATAGTGGTTTTACCACACTTCCTGTGAGTGCCAGAGCACTGGGAATGGGAGCATCTTTTGTTCCAGTGGCTGATGACTATAGCGCCTGCTATTATAACCCCGCCGGGTTAACTCTTCTTACCACACACCAGATAGGTTCCATGTATACTGACCTTTACGGAATGAGACTTCTCGGTCACAGCTTTATCAGTTATGCTGAACCGGATACAGGAATGGGCAGTGGTGCAATAAGCTGGAGCCACCTTTCAGCTAATCTGGAACCAGAGGAATGGAGCTGTGATGTGTGGGCTTATTCTTATGCTAATTATCTTTTTAATAAAGAAAGGTATCCTTTGAGAAGCTGGGGAATTAATGCCAAGTATATAAGGCAAATCACTCCTTATGAGGATGCCTCAGGCTACAGCTTTGATATTGGTTATCTCAGCCGGGGAGAGAAAATATCCCTGGGCATATGTATTCAGGATATCTTTTCCAGAATAGACTGGGAGACAGGTCATACAGATACTCTTCCTTTAAATGTCATGGCAGGAATAAGTTTTAATATGGATAGTTTGCTGATTTCTCTCAGTGCAGACTCCTCAACCACAGATGTACCTCGTAACCTCCGCATAGGATTGGAGTGGAAACTTGGAGAGCGTATTTTTCTAAGGGGTGGTTTGGTTAAAAAATTCCAGCAAGATGAAAATCGGATCTATTCTGCAGGTATAGGTTTTAAAACAGATGTTGGCACTGCCTCTTATCTTTCATTTGATTATGCTTTTGTAACCTCTCAGGATTTTAATGAAACCCATTACTTTTCTCTTTCTTTCGGTTTTTAACGATCGACCTTAAAGAGGAATAAAATTTTCTCCTCTTTTAATCTGCAGTATAAATTCTTTCAGAAGTATTATTGCATTTTCCACATCCTCTAAAGAAACAATCTCCACAGGAGTGTGAAGATATCGAGCAGGAACAGAAACAAGGCCAGCAGCTACTCCGGAACGATTAATCTGGATAACATTCGCATCAGTTGGAGTAGCCCTGGGCTCACCGGAGAGTTGATAAGGAATGTTTTTTTCTTCAGCTATTTTTACCAGCATCTCCCCAATCTGGGGATTGATATTTGGTCCCCTGAATAAAACAGGTCCTTTGCCCACTTTAATCTCTCCCTGTTTTTTCTTGTCTGCCGTTGGAAAATCACTGGCCAGGTCTACATCCACGGCTATCCCAACATCAGGGTTAATAAAATAAGCAGATGTCCGTGCTCCTCTCAAACCTACCTCTTCCTGTACAGTTAAAGTAACAAAAAGACCTGCAGAGAAAGAAAGATGAGAAACAGACTTCAAAACCTCACAAACAATAAAAGTACCAATTTTATCATCGATCCCTCTTGCGACAATAGTGTTACCCTGCAACCTCTCAAGTCCCCTGGCAAAGGTTACAGGGTCACCAATTCTTACTATTTTCTCTACCTCTTCTCTGCCATCGATACCAATGTCAATCCATTGCTCAGATAACTTAACTACTTTCTTTTTTTCTTCTTCCTCAAGAATATGAATCGGTTTTTTCCCAACCACGCCCAGAACAGGTCCGGACTTTGTGTGAATTTTTACCCTCTGCCCAGGTACAATATGGGCATCTACTCCTCCAATCGAAGAAAAATATATAAATCCATCCTCATCAATATACCTCACCATAAATCCTACCTCATCGCAGTGAGCTGCCAGCATTATACGAGGTCTTCCTTCTGGATTCTTTGCGGCAATTACATTTCCGTGAACATCGGTTTTTATGTAACCTGCGCTTTCTTTCAGCTCCTCTCTTATAATCTTCTGAACAGGCTGTTCAAAACCCGAGGGACTGGGAGTTTCTATTAACTTTTTTAAAAATAATAAAGATTTTTCCTCCACTTTTTCCCCTCTTTATTTTATTCTTCTTTTAACTGGTATATTCCCTTTCATCTTAAT
>QMQA01000139.1 GCA_003648845.1 Candidatus Aerophobota bacterium | reverse complement strand
GGTGAAAAAGATTAAAGTCCTCCTCCTTAATACAACCTTCCTTAAGCATAAAATTACGCAACCAGTTAATTAAACCTTCCCAGTAAGATGAACCAAAAAGGACAATTGGAAAATTCTCTATTTTCCTGGTCTGAGACAAAGTTAATGCCTCAAAAAGCTCATCCATGGTTCCGAATCCTCCGGGAAATATAAGAAAAGCTACCGAATACTTTACAAACATTACTTTGCGTACAAAAAAATATCTAAAGTGTAAAGAGATGTTTTGATAGGGATTGGGTTCCTGTTCCTCAGGAAGTTCTATGTTGCAACCTATGGATAAACCTTTTGTCCTGTAAGCACCAAGATTGGCAGCCTCCATTATCCCTGGTCCTCCACCGGTAATAATAGCCAGCCCATCTTTTGCTAACTTCTCCGCAGCGGCAAGAGCTGCCTGATAGTAGGGACTATCAGGGGTGAATTTTGAGGAACCGAAAATAGCCACCGCCGGTCCAATTTTGGAAAGAGCATCAAAGCCTTCAACGAACTCTCCCTGAATTCTGAGAATCCTCCAGGGATCAGTACCAGTAAAATCCTCCTTTAACTTTTTAGCTCTTAAAAGCTCCCTGTCAGAATGTACACCAGCTTTTTTCCCTCCAGCCATTTATAACCCCTTTGCCTTTAGACTAAAAGTATTTTTATACCGGCATAGTTAATTTATTGAAAAAAATCCTGGAAGTCAATTTTCCTTTTCAAAAAACAGGAGTGAGAATATTTTTGTTCTCTTTTACATCCCTTTGAAAAAGCTCCAGAAGTTTGCGAAAAACAGGTCCCGGCTTGCCACTGCCAATTGGTCTTCCATCGTAGCTAACCACTGGAACAACATCGGGTCCAGTACTAAAAATAAGCATCTCTGAGCTTTCATAAGCTTTCTTTTGGGGAATATTTTGCTGAGATATTCCTTTTAAAATCCCTATTTTAATTAATTCTCTGGCTAATTCAACCCCTCGCAACAGGGAGGTTCCTTTCAATATCCTATCAAATTCAGGATACATAAATACCTTCTCTTTTGTCACAACAGCAACATTCTCGGTTGCTCCTTCTGCAAGATTCCCCTCTTCATCAAGTGTGATAGCAAAATCTACCCCATTTTCCTCTGCTTCCATATCCACCAGTGCATTTGGCAAATAATTACAGGATTTCACGCGGGCAAAAAAGGAAGGTTTGATCGGAATTTTACTTGTTATTGCTGATACTCCTTTGGTGTAAAAATATTCCGGGCAATCCCAGGCCTCAACAACAACAACATACAGATTACTTTTATGACACTCCCCTGGCGCACAATCAAACCCACCCAGTCCGCGAGAAACAAAAACGCGCACCATGCAATCCTTCTTGCCTGCTATAGCTACAGTTTCTACGATAATCTGTTTGATGGTGGGAAGATCAAAAGGTAACATTAACGAAATAAGCTGTGCAGACCTTTCCAATCTTGCAAGATGTGCATCCAGATTATAGATGCATCCATTTACGCACTTAAAAGCTTCAAAAATACCGTCTCCACGATGCACCATATGGTCATCAAGAGGAACTACCATTAAAGCAGGATCAGTTACCACTCCTCCAAAGACGCTTGAGTACATAGCAAAATACTTGGACCCACCAGGATTGCGCCATTCAGGCCTTCCTGAAAAAATCTCCTTTTCCGACAAAATCCTGAGGTGCTTTTTCTTATCCATTTAAACCTCCTCCAGACCAATATAAAGTTAGCTTCAGGTTGTTTCAGGAATAAAATTTTAAATATTCCGGGCAATAAAAACATCAAACGATTGCATATGTATTTTATCCGTTTAATACAAGAAGTCAACAGTTACTGGTTGACAAGGGGGAAAATAAAAATAACAATAATTAATGCTACCTATATTTAAAGCTTATTCTATTAAAGATCTGCTACAGCATTTTCCAGATAAAAAGCTGGAAAAAGCAGGAGGTATTAAAGTGAAAGTGGTGGATGTCTGTGTAATAGGACATGTAACAAGAGATATAATAAAGATTAACAACAGAGAAAGAGTACTTCCCGGTGGTACTGCATATTACACCTCCATAGCTTTAAAAAATCTGGGTCTAAATGTAGCCGTAGTCACAAAAATAGGCAACAGCGACAGGTATTTGTTAAATGACCTTAATAAAAATAATATTGTTGTTTTCCTCAAAGTGGACAGTGTAACAACTGTATTTGAAAACAGCTACGATGGATATTTTAAACGAAAAAGTTGCAGAATGCAAAAGGTGCAATCCATTGCCAGACCTTTTTTCATTGAGGATATACCTGATGTTACTCCAATGATTTTTCATATAGGTTCTTTAACTAAGGGAGATGTTCCCCCGGAGGTTTTGAAATTTTTAGCTAAAAAATCCATAATTTCTCTGGATGTGCAAGGATTTGTAAGAGAGGTGGTTCAGGGCTGTGTAAAGGTAAAAGATTGGGAGATAAAAGAAGAGGCACTTTCCTTTGTAGATATTCTGAAGGCTAATGAAGAAGAGGCAAAAATTCTTACCGGTGAGAAAGATATGAAAAGAGCAGCCAGAACCCTATCAGCATTTGGTCCAAAGGAGGTGATTATAACATCAGGCTCAAATGGTAGTTTAATTTATTGTCAGGGAGAATTCTACTCCATACCCTCTTACCCTCCGGAAAGAATTGTAGACCCTACCGGATGCGGTGATACATATATTGCCGGTTATCTTTATAAGAGGTTAAAAAGTAGCACCTCCTCCCCTGACTTTACCGATATAGGAAAATTTTCTGCTGCCACTGCATCCTTAAAACTAAAAAGGCATGGACCTTTTGAGGGAACCGGCGAAGATGTTGAGGATTTCTTAAAAATGAGGGATGAAATTTGAAAGCTTTAATAATTGCTGCTGGAAAGGGAAGCAGATTAGGCCTCATGAGTAAAGATAAACCCAAACCACTTCTCCAGCTTCTGGGTTTATCTCTGGTTGAACGGGTGATTCTGGCTGCAAAAAAGGCTGATATCGATGATTTTGTAATAGTTACCGGTTACCTCGGAGAGAAAATAAAAGCAAAATTAGGTAGCGGAGAAAAGTACGGGGTAAAGATAAGCTATATTGAAAACAATGAATGGCACAGAGGAAACGGAGTCTCGGTATTAAAAGCTAAACATCTTTTAAAGAGAAAATTTATCCTTCTAATGGCGGACCATGTCTTTGATGCTAAAATACTAACAGAGCTCAGAAAAATAAATTTAAAAGAGGGGGAGAGTGTCTTAGTGGTAGACAGGTCCCCGGAGGAGTACATTGACCTGGAAGATGCAACAAAGGTTAAAGTAGAAAATGGCTATATTCAGGATATTGGTAAAAAAATAAAAGATTACAACTGTGTTGACTGCGGTATATTTCTCCTTTCACCTTTGATTTTTGAAGCACTGGAGAAAAGTATTAAAGAAGGTGATGAAACATTATCCGGAGGAATAAAAATTCTCGCAAAAAACGGGAAAATGAAATCCCTTGATGTTAAAAATCATTTCTGGATAGATATTGATACTGTTCACTCCTACAGAAAAGCGGAAAAGATCCTCTGTAAAAAACTGATAAAACCCACAGATGGACCTGTATCCAGATATCTTAACAGACCTATCTCAACAAGAATTTCAAAACTTCTTGTAAAGGTTAATATAAAACCTAATCTGATTTCATTTCTGAGTTTTTTTATCTGCCTTTTATCTGCCTTCTTTTTCTCTTTTGGTGACTATTTATATATCGCAGTTGCAGGAGTTTTATCTCATGTGTCCTCAATTGTTGACGGATGCGATGGAGAGGTGGCAAGGTTAAAATTACAGCAAACAGATTACGGTGCATGGTTTGATGCAGTTCTTGACAGGTATGCAGATGCTCTGCTGATCCTGGGTATGGTATATGGTTGGTGGAGTTTGCATCAGGGAGCCAGAGTCTGGCTTATTGGTTTTATTGCACTGATAGGTAGCTTTATGAACAGCTATACAGCAGTTAAGTATGATGCAGTTTTTGTGAAAAATAAAAAAATGAGGATAAGGTTTGGAAGGGATATAAGATTATTTTTGATCATGATAGGGGCGATCTTCAACCAGATTTATTATACCCTGATAATCCTGGCAACTGTTACAAATGCTGAATCAATAAGAAGGTTATACATTTTAAGAAAGGAATAACCCGGAATATTCTCTATCTGCATGCCCTGTTACAGATGGAATCTTTATTTATCAGCTTTTTTACCTTTTTCAAAGCCACCCGGCACATTAAAGACTTGCTTAAATCCAGCCTAATGGAAATCTTTTAACAGTATTCTTTAATGATGATTCAAGGTGTCTTTATATATTGACATGCATGTTTTTATATGTAGAATAAACGCAAAGCAGGGGTAAACTATTTTTGTTAACTAACTCAGATAAATATTAACCAATAATAACTAAAAATAGTCAAAGGCAAAGTACAGTTAATAGGTTTTTACCAAACCTTAGTGTCAGGTATCAATGGTTAGCTAAATTTCTTTAAGTAAGCAAAAATTCGTTTGGTGAAAAAGGAATCTTTCCTTTCTTCTCCAGAAGTGCACAAGGTAAAGCCTATTTTAGTATTGAAAGTAGTGCCACACCTGAATATAATCCCGGATAAGATGAAATTTCTTTCCTTTTTGGGAGGTAAAATAATAAAATGAAAAAAACCGAACAGGATTTGATTCTGGAAAATGTGATCGACTATGCTATTTTTACACTGGACCCTGAAGGGTTCATTGTTAGCTGGAACAAAGGAGCAGAACGCATTAAGGG
>QMQA01000138.1 GCA_003648845.1 Candidatus Aerophobota bacterium | reverse complement strand
TGGCACTGTTTCTCAAGAATTTAGATTAAAACAGCGAGAGGGAAGAATAGAGATTGCAACAAGATATGGAGATTTTTTACCCAGATGGCATGGATATGTTATCCTGCAAAAAGAGCCTGTGTTGCACCTTGTAAAACTGGACGGAAAAAAGGTGAATCTTGATGTTCCCATACCACCTTCTGATTCTCTAAGAGATGTTTTTATAACAAAAGAGACTCCTTTTGGAAGGATGATGATTCTTTTTACCAGATCTTTTGTAGCTCAACAAGGAGGGATAAAGTGAGAAAGTGGCTTAAGGTAATAGGAGGTGCTGCAATTGCAGCTTTCGGGATATGGCTTATAGTTATTTTTGCCCCTCAGGTTCTATTTTTTCTTGAAGGGATAGTTGGCATCTTAGCCGGAGTCACAGGAGGAGTTATTCTTTTTATAGGTATAAGCGAGCTCCGCGAATAATCCAGGATTTTAACTGATAAACCGACAACCGAAAAACTGATGAACTGATAAACCAAATTTTAAAAAACGGAGGTGAATCCCATGAAAAAAATAAGGGTTATAACTCTGGCAATACTTGTGTGTATCTCACTAACAGCCCTGACAGTCCCTGCCCTAACCCAACAGGTAAACATTCAGGCTCTTATAGAGCTTTTCATCACCAGCCCTGTAGCAGCAATGGACCAGCTTCTTGAGCTGGCAAAAACTGACCCTCAATCTGTTGCCTTAGTACTTGCAGGAGTTGCCGAAAGAGCATATGCACTAAGAGCTACAAATCCTGATCTTGCAGCCTCTCTTGAGGATTCAGTGGCACTTACCTGTGTCCACCTGCTGGATGTTGACCCTTCTGCAGCTGCTCTTGCTGTTGTTACTATAAAGGATAAAGTCCCAGAGGTTGGAGAGTGGGTAGAGAGGGTAACTGTAGCAGCAGGTCTTGAGAGAAGTTACCTTGTAGCAGCAAGCCCTGTTAGACCGTAAAAAGGCGAAAGGCTAAAGGCGTAAGGTGAAAAAGGGAAAGGAAAGGGTGAAAACGCTTTCTCGCATCATCGCATAAACGCATTCACGGGGTAAACGAAAATGACCATCTTAGTTACAGGCGGAGCAGGATATATAGGAAGTGTAGTTACAGAAGAGCTGCTGAGGCAGGGGTATGGAGTAGTTGTTTTTGATAATCTCCAGCAGGGTCACCAGGAAGCAGTTTTACCCGGAGCAATATTCATTAAAGGTGATTTAGCTAACAGGTCTCTTTTAGATAACGTATTCCGCAACTCCAACATAAATGCAGTAGTACATATGGCAGCAGAAACAGTAGTAGAGCACTCAATGACCGATCCTCAAAGATACTTTAAAAACAATGTTGTAAACGGAATAAACCTGCTTGATACTATGCTAAAATATCATGTTAAAAAAATTATCTTCTCCTCTTCAGCCGCAGTTTACGGGGAGCCAATCGAAACTCCCATTAAAGAGAACCATCCCCAAAATCCTGTAAATTCCTACGGCGAATCAAAACTTATGTTTGAAAAAATACTTGACTGGTACCACAGAGCCTACGGAATAAAATACGTTTCTCTTCGCTATTTCAATGCTGCTGGTGCCTCAGAAAAATTGGGTGAGGATCACAATCCAGAAACACACCTTATTCCCCTTATTCTTAAGTGCGCTCTTAACCTCAAAAACAAAAAGAAGACTAACCAAAAAGTAAAAATCTTTGGGACAGATTATCCTACAAAAGATGGCACCTGTATAAGAGACTATATTCATGTAATAGATCTTGCGAGGGCTCATCTTCTTGCTTTAGAGCATATAGATGAGCTTGGTGCAAGAATTTACAATCTGGGAAATGGCGATGGATACTCAGTACTTGAGGTTATAGAAATTGCAAAAAAGGTAACTGGCATAGATATCCCAACAGTTTCCACCTCCCGCAGAGAAGGTGACCCCGCAGTTCTTGTGGCAAGTTCGGATAAAATAAGAGATGAACTTGGCTGGCAGCCAGAATATAAAGAGCTGGAGTTAATAATCCAGAGTGCCTGGATGTGGTACCTGAAGCATCCTAACGGCTACGGCGAAACTTAAATATCTCCAGGGAGATTCAGATGAGGGCATTAGTTACCGGCGGAGCAGGATTTATCGGCTCACACACAGTGGATCTACTCCTTAAAAAAGGTTACAGGGTAAAAGTTCTTGATAATCTTACACCCCCGGTTCACCAAAATGGTGAGAGACCTTCTTATCTTCCCTCAGATGTTGAGTTCATCTTAGGTGATGTCAGGAATAAAGATGCTCTGAGCAAAGCCCTAAAAGATGTTGATGTGGTATTTCATCTTGCCGCCTATCAAGATTATTTACCAGATTTCAGTAAATTCTTCCACGTAAATACTGTAAGTACAGCTCTAATTTACGAGCTTATCGTTACCCAGAATCTCCCTATCCGGAAAGTTATCATTGCCTCTTCTCAGGCAGTTTATGGTGAAGGAAAATACAGGTGTAAGCTATGTAGTATGAAGTATCGGGGAATCCGATACCCATCCCCAAGGTCTCTAAATCAGCTTAAAAGAAAAGAGTGGGATATCAAATGTTATACTTGTGACGAAAAAATGATTCCTGTTCCTACCGATGAGAAAAAGGTTAACCCTCATAACCAGTATGCTATGTCCAAATACACCCAGGAGATGATAGCTCTAAACTTAGGCAAACGTTATGATATCCCCACAGTTTGTCTTCGCTACTCCATTACTCAAGGCTCCCGCCAGTCCTTCTTTAATGCCTACTCAGGTATCTTACGTTCCTTTGTTGTAAGGTTGCTTAATAACCAGCCACCTATTATTTACGAAGATGGGAGGCAGCTACGCGATTATGTGTGGGTAGGTGATGTGGCAAGAGCAAATCTTTTAGTTTTGGAGGATGATAGAGCTAATTTTGAGGTATTTAACGTGGGGGGAGGGGAGAAAAACACCCTTACTGTTTTAGAATATGCAAATCTTCTTATAAATAAACTTGGGAAAGACATTGAGCCAGATATATCTGGTAGGTTCAGATTTGGTGATACAAGGCATATTATCTCAGATATATCTAAGATTAAAAAACTTGGATGGGAGCCTACCTGTTCCATAGATGAAATAATTGATGAGTACATAAGTTGGGTGGAAATGCAAGGTGATGTGATAGATTACTATGCTGAAGCTGAACAGCGAATGAAACAACTAAATGTTGTGAGGCTCTCAAGATGAAAGCATATCTCTTGGCAGCAGGTGAAGGAACAAGGCTTAGACCTCTAACCTACAAGATTCCAAAATGCCTTGTTACTGTAAAGGGAAAGCCTTTACTTCACTACTGGTTCAGGCTTTTTGAAAAATATGGAATTACCGAAGTTTTGATAAATCTTTATCATCTTCCTCATCTTGTAGATGATTTCTTGAGTAAAAACTCCTATAAACTTAAAGTTACAAAATTCTATGAGAAAAATCTCTTAGGCACCGCAGGTACTATTGCTGCCAACAAAGAATTTGTGAAAGGCGAGAAAGAATTTTTCATCTTCTATGCCGATAACCTTACCAATATGAATCTAACGAGATTCTTAAACTACCACAGAAGCCACAATAGTTTTTTCACCATGGGTCTTTTCAGGACAAATATCCCCAAGCAGTGTGGAATAGCAGAGCTTGATGAAAATGGCCTTATCACTCATTTTGAGGAAAAACCCAAAAATCCCAAAACAAACCTTGCCAATGCTGGTGTTTACATATCTGGGCCTGAGATTTTTGATATCCTATCTACTGTTGAAAAAGAGCTACTTTCATCTATAGACTTTGGTCATCACATCCTTCCAAAACTCGTAGGCAAAATGCACGGTTACATCATCAAGGAGTTTTTTCTTGATATAGGCACCTGGGATAATTACGAAAAGGCCCAGGAAGAGTGGGAAGGAGGGTGATATGATTATCACTCAAACGCCTCTCAGGGTAAGTTTTGTTGGAGGAGGAACAGATTTCAGGGATTATTACAGAAGAAACGGAGGGGCGGTTTTATCCACCACCATAGATAAATACATCTTTGTCATAGTAAAGAAAAGATTTGATAAGAAAATAAGGGTGGGCTACTCAACTACTGAAATGGTGGAGAGTTTAGATGAGTTAAAACACGAACTTGTAAGAGAAGGTTTAAGGAAAACAGGAATAACTGAGGGTATAGAAATATCCACTATGGCTGACATTCCTTCTGAAGGTTCTGGGCTTGGCTCATCAAGTACCTGCACTGTTGGTCTTTTAAATGCTTTTTACGTCTATCAGGGAAAACCTAAGCCACCTGAAACTTTGGCAAAAGAGGCCTGTGAGATAGAAATTGATATCCTGGGAAAACCTATTGGAAAGCAGGATCAGTATGCAGCAGCCTACGGAGGACTTAATATCATAAGATTTTTGCCTGATGAAAAAGTAAAAGTTGAGCCCCTACTGATTGATGAAAGTACAAAAAGAAAACTTGAAAGAAACCTTATGCTCTTTTACACCGGAATGGTAAGAAAATCATCAGAGGTTTTATCCGAGCAAAAGAAAAATATCCCTGATATAACAGGAATACTAGATGAGCTAAAAGCTATGGTAGATGAGCTAAAAGATTGCCTCTATAAAGAATATCTTGATGACTTTGGAAAGCTTCTTCATTATGGTTGGCAGTGCAAAAAGAAAATGGCAAGCAAAATAACCAACGAAAAAATCGATGAGTTTTATGAAAAAGCCCGGGATGCAGGAGCTTTGGGGGGAAAAATACCCGGTGCAGGTGGTGGAGGCTTTATGCTCCTTTACTGTCCGCAGGATAAAC
>QMQA01000137.1 GCA_003648845.1 Candidatus Aerophobota bacterium | reverse complement strand
ATGAAGAAGATGGTTTTAATCATACTGGGGATAATTCTTCTTGCAGGCATGGTAGCATATGCTGGAGGTACAAAAGAAGGTGCTGGCGAGTTCCCGGTAAAATTATCGTTTCCACCAAACCTGGTGGACTTATCGATATTACAGCAAGGAAGTTTACTGACATAGCATTAAAATAAACCGACGCAACATTTGTTGTGGAAAATAAACCGGAAGCAGGTGGAATAGTCGCAATGAAGTACCTCCTTGAAGAAACAGAACCGGATGGTTACACCTTATTTGACGCTACAAAATCAAACATCTCAAAGGTGGTTGCATCTGAAGGCAAGGTTGACCTCAATGGATTCGAATGGATAGCCATGCTTATGGCAGATCCCGAATGTGTTATAATCAACAAAAACTCCTCCATCAGTACCTGGGAGGACATTGTTAGAGATGCAAAGGAGAAGAATGGAAATCAGATATGGGTTGGTCCTGCAGCCGGTGGCCTCGACCATGTTACTGCAATGAAACTCTGGGAGAAAGCCGGGATTAAAGCCAAATGGATCCCATTTGCAAGTGGAGGGAAAGCCATAGCAGCGCTTCTGGGCGGACAGGGTGTGGCCTATGTAGGAAATCCAAGGGATACAATAGGAAAACCAGATCTCATGATCGCCGCGGTGTCCAGTAAAGAAAGACTTCCCCAGTTTCCAGATGTTCCAACCTTCGGCGAGCTGGGAATAAAAGACTTCGATAATGAGATAATGTGGCGCGGTTTTGCAGTGAAAAAGTGTACACCAGAATACGCACTAAAATGGTACGATGATCTGTTTAAAAAAGTAACTGAAGATCCAGAATGGAGAAAGTTCTGGGAAGTAGGTGGAATTGATTTAGTTTACTATAGCATTGAGAAATTTGAAAAGATCATCGAGCAGGACGTGAAGGATTTTACCGTTTATCTTAAAAAAATCGGTATGATCGATTAAAACGTGCAATTTATTGCGTGGTTATTTCTACCTCCGGTATAATGGATTGAATCTGGCAATGTGTTGTATTATTGCCACTACCGGAGTATAAAAACCGAGTTTGCTGAAAATCCAGATAACATTTAAAAGCAAACTCTACAAAATGCATTTGCAAATAAAAGTTTTTAAATGAAGTGTTTCAATTGAAAAAGTGAAATACCAATGGTAATCTAAATCGTAATTTATAGCAAAAGCAAAAAAGTGTGGGACATGGGACAGGTTTTATAACCTGCCCCTAAGTCCCTCTAAATTCAAATTAAAAGAGCAATAAAATAGCATTAACGGGTATTATAATGGAAACAATAATGAAGTACTTCAGTAGCGGTAACGGCCTGCTTTACTTCGGGATTTTTCTAATAGTTATCTTTGGCATCATCGCATTCATCATCCTGAAATCTCTTAAAAGAGAATACATAGGCCATTTATTGATACCAATAGCTTTTATCGAAATTACGGTATTATTCCTCGTTATCTCATTGGGATACGGAAAAAGAGGCGAAGTAGGACCTGCGGTTGTACCACGAATATGGGCCTACGGACTTATTGCATTGAATATATATATTCTTATCAAGACACTAACAGGTAAAGAAGAAAAAGACCCCAAATCAGGTCGACTTGATAAAGTCCTGCTTTTCCTAGCACTCAGTGTAATCTACATATTGAGTGTAAAATACATTGGCTACTATATAGCCACATTCATTTTCATATTTATGGGTATTTACCTCCTTGCTTACAGAAAATACCTCGTAATGATTACAGTAGCAGGTGGATGGCTTGTGCTTGCCTATATCGCATTTTATAAGCTCTCTTATGTGCCACTTCCTGTTGGTAAATTGATAAAAGCAATATTTTAATGATGGAGTATTTTAAGCGGAACTACTTGCAAACCTGGCCAAAGGATTTGGTTACATCTTTGGATTTCAACAGATCTTCATAATAATCATTGGAGTTATTCTGGGAATACTTGGTGGTGCCATGCCGGGATGATCACCATCCATGGCGGTAGCACTCCTTGTGCCATTCACCTATAAAATGTCTCCGATGCTTGCAATTATCCTTCTAGCTTCTATATACCTTGCAGCAAACTACGGAGGTTCGATTACCGCGGTAACAATAAAAATACACCAGGAACTCCTGCTGCAGCCGTAACTGCAATAGATGGATACCAAATAACAAGGATGGGAAAACCGGTCAAAGGCATTGGAACATCCCTAGTAGCCTCAACCATCGGCGGAATAATAGGGGTATTTATTCTGATATTCTTCTCTGTGCCCCTGGCCAAGGTGGCGGTTAGAATCCATCCAGCCGAATATTTCGCACTCGCTATGTTTGGATTGACCCCGAAGAGTTTGGAAAGGGAAGTCTCGAGGGTGTTGCTTCATCTGAAGCTGCCAACAGCAGCTCCGTCTGCGGGGCACTTATTCAACTTCTTACACTGGGTATTCCGGGGAGTGCAACAGATGGTGTTCTGATAGGTGCACTTATGATGCACAACCTGAATCCCGGACCTCAGTTATTCATTGAAAGACCGGATATTATCTATGACCTTTTTGCAAGTCTTCTAATTGCCAATTTTGTAATGCTTATCCTAGGTTCCTATGGGATAAGAATCTGGGGGAAGGTAAAACTAATCCCAATATCCATCCTCTATCCCATGATAATTACCGTCTCGGTAATGGGAGTTTTGCTGTTAAATACTCTTTCTTTGATGTTGCTTCCTGCATAGGGTTTGGAGTGCTGGGATGGATCCTCAGAAGATACAAATATCCGGTAGCACCTGTGTTGCTCGGAATGGTGCTTGGAAAACTGGCCGAAGAAAACTTTAGACGCGCAGTAATGATGGGTGGATATGGAATATTTATACACAGAATTGCCACAGTAACAATTCTGCTAATAGCATTATTCTCATTTGCCTTTCCATTTTATCAATCATATATGAGCAATAGAAGATTAAAAAATCAAGGAGAAAATGGTTAAAAAAATCCACCACTCATGGTGACTGGTTAGCTTTTATCATAGATAAAATCAATGAAAGCCCTGCAAGCTTTTGGAAGAACCGTATTCTTCGGATAGATCAGATAGTACCCAGATTCTGCATTAAAATAGCAAAGAGATGGGTAAAAATAAAATAAATACTTTCCAGGCAACGATTTATATAATATCCTTTCACTATCCCAGAGAGAAAGGAGTCACCTGGAAAGTGAATAAAATTATACACCTTTTTACAAAAACAGACAATCGATTTTCTAAAGTTCCTATTCGCTTTGACAGAGGAAACATTACATCCCGTGGAGGATTATTCATATTTGCGAAGTTTCTTGACCGTATTGGACTGCACAAGATATTGGAAAAAGACCTTTCACTGAGTATTAGAAAGAAAGGGAAACAAACGAAACAGCCTATTATAAGCCGAATATATTCTCTTATTTTGTGTATTACTGCTGGGTGTTTCAGGATGTATGAGATAGACGAGTTGAGGAAGGACCCACAATTTAAACCGGTAAAGGATAGGTTATTTGAAGTGGTGGCAACGAGCTTTTCGAGGACACTGAAGAAGTTTCGAAGGGAACATGTGTACGAGCTGAGAAGAACTTTTGGACGGATAGTGAAGAAGCTGTTAACAGGGATGAGGGTAATAACAATAGATTTAGATTCTACGGTGACACCTGTATATGGGAATCAGGAAGGAGCTGATAAGGGGTACAACCCAGAGAAGAGGGGATTAAAATCCTATCATCCATTATTGGCGTTTGTGTATGAGAAAGGATTTTTACTAAATGGGATATTGAGGTGTGGGAGTGCATATACCTCGAATGGGGTAAAGCAGTTTTTTCAGGAAACTGTGAGCCGGTTGCCGAAATGTGTGAGGAGGATAAGGCTGAGGTGTGACAGTGGATTTTTTGATGGGAGATTTATTGAGTATCTTGAGAGGCAGAAGAAGGTAATTCATTATGTGATAAAAGTTAAGATGAAGAACATGGTTGGGTTAATGCACTTGGGAGCTATTGAGGAGTGGAAGAAGATTGGAAAGAACCTGTATATAGGGGAAACGACCTATAGGGCGAGGAGTTGGAAGAAGGCCAGAAGAATAATTGTGGTTAAGAGGGAGGAGATATTTTGTGATGGGTACATGTTTGAGCATAAGGGGTATATGTACAGTTGTTATGTAACGGACTTTGATTGGGAAGCTGAGAAGGTGGTGGAGTTTTACAATCAACGTGGAGGAGCTGAGAATTATATCAAGGATTTCAAGTATGGGTATGGGTGGGGGAAGATGCTGACCAGTTCATTTATAGCGAATGAGGTAATATTTCTGATTACCATGCTGACATACAATCTCACAAAGTTTTATCAGTATGCACTGTTAGGGATGAGCGAATTAGAGAAAACCATTATTAGATTAAGGGAGAGGTATATATATCAAGCTGCTGTTATTACTCGTTCTGGTAGAAGTCATACAATTCATTTTGCAAAGAACTCTCCATTACAGGAGGTAAATGCTTTGCTTGAGGCGAGCTAAGAATAGATTGATGGTTGTTTTTCTAATAAGGGAGTAGTTTGCACTATAAGTAGGATTTTTAGATTTTCTGGTTAAAACTACTAATATGAGGTAGATACTCAGAGGGTATGGTTTAAAAAAACCGACTGATTCATAGAAGTTTGTTGGTTGCAAGTTGTGTAATATGAGGAATTCAATAGTTTCTTAATATATTAATGCAGAATCTGGGTACTATTATTTTATTGCCAACTTTTATAAAAAAATCCGGGTTAAATTTTCCCTGTTTTGGATGCTCTCCCTTTCTCCATGAATAATCT
>QMQA01000136.1 GCA_003648845.1 Candidatus Aerophobota bacterium | reverse complement strand
TCCTCTTCTTTAATCCAGATGGCAGGCAGACCAAAAGCAGGGTCCTTTGTTTTTATCCCTTTTAATGGCTTTTCCACCATACCTGTATCCATAGCAAGATAGTGTCTTACCATTAACTGACCCTGGGCAACTTCCTCTCCTCTTATTTTTATCCGGTAACAGCCGGGCTCAAGCTGAATGTTATCTCTCACCCGGACAGGGGGAACAACTATTCCCAGCTCCAGTGCAAGCTGACGGCGGATCAGGGTAATACGTTCAAGAATATCTCCTCCTTGTGAAGTGTCCACCAGGGGGATAAGCCCATATCCAATTTCAACCTCAAGAGGGTCAATTCTAAGTAGTTCTTCCACCGATTCTTTTTTTTCAGGAAGCTCTTTTTCAACTTTTTCTTCTTCCTTTTTCTCTTTTTCACTTTGACTTACAGTGTAATACACTCCCGCTGCCAGAAAAGCGAGGAGGAAAAGGGGTAGCTTGGGAAGACCGGGTAAAAGAGCAAACAAGAAAAGCAGGAAGGCTACAATAGCTATGGCCTTGGGCTGGCTGAAGATCTGTCTGGTAAAATCAACAGGTAGATGAGATTCTGAGGAGCTGCGGGTGATTATTATTCCTGCTGCCGTTGAGATTATAAGAGCTGGAATTTGAGAGACCATTCCATCTCCTACGGTAAGCAGGGTATAGGTATGCAGAGCTTTTTGAGGTGACATATGATGTTGAAGGATTCCAATAGCCAGCCCTCCTATTATATTTACCAGCAAGATTATGATAGCGGCAATAGCATCTCCTCTAACAAACCTGCTTGCACCGTCCATAGCTCCGTAGAAATCTGCCTGTTTTTCTATCTCAAGTCTCCTTCTTCTTGCCTGTTCCTCGGTAATAAGGCCAGCGTTAAGATCTGCATCTACACTCATCTGTTTCCCTGGCATAGAATCAAGGGTAAAGCGGGCAGCTACCTCGGAAATACGGGTTGCTCCCCGGGTAATTACAATAAAATTAATTACCACCAGTATAAGAAAAACAATTATTCCCACAACATAGTTTCCTCCCACCACAAAGTGACCGAAGGCTTGAATTACCCGTCCGGCGTAGGCATGAAGAAGTATCAGTCTGGTAGAGGCTACGTTGAGACTTAAGCGGAACAGGGTTACAAGAAGAAGCAGAGAGGGGAATACTGAAAAATCAAGGGGTCTTTTAACATAAACGGTTAAAAGGAAAACCATAAAAGTGACTGCCAGATTCAAGCTGAGAAGAACATCAAGGAAGAGAGGAGGCAGGGGTATAACAAGAAGAGCTACAATTCCCACTGCTGTTAAGGAAAAACCTATATCACTGCGTCGAGTAATTAAAGTTAAAGTTCTTGATAGCATCTTAGATACCTTTCCCCTTTAAACGATAGATGTAGGCAAGAATCTCAGCCACTGCCTGATAAAGCTTTACCGGAATCTCTTCCCCTATCTCCACTGACCTGTAAAGCATCTGAGCCAGCCACTTATTCTCCACTATAGGAACTTTATGTTTTCTGGCTACTTCCTTGATTTTTTCAGCTATTAATCCTGCTCCCTTGGCTACAACTACAGGAGCATTCATTCTCTCTCTTTCATACTGCAGGGCTACGGCAAGATGTACAGGATTGGTAATTACAACATCAGCCTGGGGGACCTTCTGCATCATCCGTGACCTTAATATCTGGCGCTGGAGACTTCGAATTCTGCTTTTCGTTAAAGGATTTCCCTCCGTCTGTTTGTATTCTTCTTTTAGCTCTTCCGGGCTCATCCTGAGCTCTCTTTCGTAGCGGCGTCTTTGAAATACATAATCTAAAAGAGCAAGAGGAGCTATCCCTAAGCAGAGAGAGAGGATAAGATAAAATGCGAGCCTCAGGGTGGTGACAAAGATTTTCCCTATTTCCTGTCCGGTTAAAGAGAAAATAACCGGGAGCTGTCCTCTTACTGTTAAATATGCAATATAACCAACAATAGTAATCTTTAAAAGAGATATTAACAGTCTCATAAGAGCCTGTGTGGAAAAAATTCTCTTCAGACCTCTTACAGGATTTATTCTGCCAGGATCCGGAGCTAAAGGATAAAAACTAAACACAAAGCCAACCTGAACGATATTTGCAGCTAAGGCTATCCCTGCAACTAATAAAAAGAAAGGTAAAAGATGTAAGGCTGTATGCAGGAGTGCCTGCTTTAGTTTCAGACAGATATCTGGAGAAGCGGAGGTGAAATAGAAAAGTTCTGACCAGATATTCCGGGATAGGGAAAGTAAGCTCGCAAATAAGGGATACCCCAGGAATTTGAGTAAGACTATCCCACCTGTAAGGACCAGGAGGGAGTTTATCTCCATACTTTTGGCTACCTGACCTCTTCTTCTTGCTCTGCGTCGCCGCCTGGGTGTTGGTGGGTGAATTTTTTCTTCCTGGGGCATTTTAGTTAACCTCCAGCTATTCTCATAAGCAAAATCAAACTCTGGTAGAGGTTTCCAAATGAATTTTCCAGAAAACGGAGAAAGTAAGGCATGGATAGACCAATTACCACAAGCCCCACACCTATTTTAAGTGGAAGAGAAATCATAAAGATATTTATTTGGGGAACAACTCGATTTATAACTCCCATAACTATCTGAACCAGAAGTAGAGTGAGGATGACAGGAACACCTGCCCTTAGAGAAATAGCAAAGATGTCTCCAACCATTCTTGTAATTTCTTTAACCAGAGGAGGGGAAAGAGAAAAACCTCCTAATGGAATCAATACAAAACTATCCATCAAGGCCTTCAGGCAAAAATAATGAGCATTTAAAGAGATGAAAATCATCATGGCCAGAATATTCTTGAACTGTGATATAACCGGTGTTTCCCAGTTAGTTTGAGGGTCAAGAAACTCAGCCATACCAAGACCCATCTGAAACCCTATTATCTGACCACTAAGTTGCACACCCACAAAGATAACTCTCATCGTGTACCCCAGAATAAGACCAAGTCCAATCTCTTTTACAGAATATAAAACGTAGTATATAAAATGGGTCTGAAGGTTGAACGTCTGCGGGATATTGATTACCGGAAATATCAAAAAACTCAAAACTAACACCAAAGCTACCTTAACCTGTCTTGGCAAAAGGGAAGAGCCCAGATAAGGTGCACTTCCAATTAACCCCCCTATTCTGGCTACCACTAACCAGAAGGCCAAAATACCCTGAAAGGAAGCCAATTTGTCCATTGTAAATTTCACTTCATGAAAAGACTGATTCCTGAGTATAAAGTCCAGGTGTAATGGACGATAATCTTGAGCATCCAGGGAAACAGGAAGTAGATAATCGCCCCGACTGCTATTATTTTGGGGACAAAGGTAAGGGTCATCTCATGAATCTGGGTAATAGCCTGGAAAATGCCTATAAGGAGTCCTACGATAAGTCCTACCACAAGAGGTGGAAGACATATATAGGCAGCAGTCAGAATTGCCCTGCGTCCTATTTCAGCTGCAAGTTCCGGACTCATTTTCTCCTCCGTTTAACGGAAACTGGTAATTATGGACTGGATTACAAGACCCCAGCCATCTACCAGAACAAAAAGAAGTATCTTAAAAGGTAGAGAAATCATCATGGGGGGAAGCATAAACATCCCCATGGACATGATTATACTGGATACGACTATATCAATAATTAAGAAAGGAATATAAAGGACAAATCCTATTTGAAAAGCGGTTTTAAGTTCGCTGGTGATAAAAGCGGGAATTAAAATGTGAACAGGAACCTCATCTGGTGACTCAGGAGATTGTATTCGGGCAAAGTTTACAAAAAGGGAGAGGTCTTTTTTTCTTGTCTGTCTTAGCATGAATTCTTTCATTGGTTTTATTCCTTCTTTCCAGGCTTCTTCCTGAGTTATCTGACCTTTAAGGTAAGGCTCAAGTGCCCTGTCTTTAATCTGAATCCATGTAGGGGTCATGATGAAGAAGGTTAAAAATAAAGCAAGTCCAATTAAAATCTGATTGGGTGGTAGCTGCCGCATGGAAAGAGCAGAGCGAAGGAGAGAGAGAATGACAATAATACGGGTAAAGGATGTCATCATGATGACAAAAGCAGGAGCAAGAGATAAAACTGTAAGTAAAAATATAATCTGCAGAGTCAGTCCTACCTGTTGTGGACTTCCTTCCCCTCCAATCTCTATTTTAATTTTGGGGATTGCAAACTCAGCAGGGGCGGCCCATCCTGTCTTAAGAAAAGCAAATAAACTTATCCCCAGGGTTAAAGTTAAAAGAATAACCCTGCTTTTGCAGGACATCTTTTTATTCTCCTTTTTTTGGTCTTGGAAAAAATGGTGCGTTTGTCTTTGTAGAAAAAAGGATGTTTCTGAGTAAACGGGAAAATCCCCCGGAGCTTGAATTTTCAGCTTCAAGTTCAAGTGATTTTACCATCTGCTCATCCTCTATTGTCAAAAGAAGATAAATTCCTCCGTTTACCCCTACCACCAGTATCTTTTTCCCCACCCGGACAAGATAGATGCTCTTCTTGGGTGAAAGATTTAACTTGCCTATTACCTCAATCAGACCCTTTCTTCCTGAGAAGAACCTGCCTCGTCCCGAAGAGAGCTTCAGGAGGATGTGCATGAAAAAGTATATTGCCCCTATCACAGCTACAAGAGAAAATAAAGTTCTAATTGAGCTTGTAAAAAGTGAAGGAGTGCCGTTCATTGGAGTTTCCTTATTCATGCCTCCTGACCGATAATCTCGGTAATTCTTACAGCAAAATTTTCCTCGGTAACCACCACCACCCCCTTGGCTACCAGTTTCCCATTTACCATAAGGTCAACAGCTTCACCTGCCAGCTTATCCAGCTCAATCAC
>QMQA01000135.1 GCA_003648845.1 Candidatus Aerophobota bacterium | reverse complement strand
GTAAAAAAGGATGTAAAAATTGAAAAAATAATGGATGGTGGATTTCATGAGTTTGATTTAAGAGCAGGGACAGAAAATGTACCCGGTATAGCAGGTTTTGGAAAAGCTGTTGAAATTTTTTCCCAGGAGGATTTGAGGAAAGTAAGGAAATTAAGAGATTATCTTTATAAAGAACTTAAATCTAACATTGATGGGATGCTGTTGAATGGAGCATCTGATTTTGAGAAAAGAATTCCCAATAACCTTAACGTATCTTTTGAGGATGTAGAAGGTGAATCTGTTGTTCTGCATCTTGATATACGCGGCATAGCAGTTGTTACAGGGTCCGCTTGCTTTTCCCGTGCCCTCCAGGCAAGTCATATTTTACTTGCGATGGGTTTTCCACATGAGAGAGCCCATGGTTCGATAAGATTTTCACCGAGTAAATATCTTGTAGAAGAAGATATTGATTATACGGTTAAGAATGTAAAAGAGGTAGTGCAGGGATTAAGAAAGTTAAGTCCTTTAAGTAAGAAAACAAGGGAGTGATATTATGAGTTTTCCTTATTCACAGAAGGTTTTAGAGTATTTTATGCACCCAAAAAATGTAGGAGAAATAGAGAATCCGGATGCTGTTGCAACCGAGGGCTCACCTGCCTGTGGTGATATGGTTAGATTGTATTTAAAAGTTAATCCCAAAACAAAGGTGATAGAGGATATAAAATTCAAATCTTACGGATGTGCATCAAATATTGCGACAGCGTCAATCATAACCGAACTTGTCAGGGGAAAAACAATAGATGAGGCAAAGAAAATTACCTGGAAAAAAGCAGCTGATGCCCTTGGTGGGCTACCTCCAGTAAAAGTTCACTGTGCAGTGCTTGCTGTGGATGCTCTTAAAACTGCTATTGAGAACTATGAACACCAGCATGGACTGATAAAAGAGAGAAAACCCACCGATGAAGCTGTTGTAAAGAAGAGATTAAAACACGTTATAAATCCACTAACCGGATTTGATGTTCTGCGTGGAGAGCTTGTCAGGGGATTTAAGATAAAGGATGGGATTGTCCAGGTTCATGTGAATCTGGACAGAACTCACCCTATGGCAAATAGTATAAAAGAGCATATAAAGGAAAGACTTGAGGTTTTGTGGGATGTTGAAGAGGTAAAGGTAGTTTTCAATCAGGAGACCTGAAAATATAAAATGGAGGATAAAATGATAAGAGAAAAAGTAGAGTTAGCCTTAAGCAAAATTAAGCCATCACTACAGGCAGAAGGTGGAGATGTGGAACTTGTGGATGTTAGTCCTGAGGGAGTGGTGAAGGTAAGATTGACTGGTGCCTGTGGGGGATGTCCAATGAGTCAAATGACATTGAAGATGGGCATAGAAAGAATCGTGAAAAAGGAAGTGCCGGAGGTAAAAGAAGTTATCGCCGTATAGATAAGAGTAAGATTTTTAATTTTTGAACCATTCTACCGTTTTTCTTAAACCTTGTTCTAAGGAGGTGCGAGGTAGCCAGTTGAGTTCTTCTTCTGCCTTGGCAGGATCAAGGCAGATTCTTCTTACCTCTCCCTCCTTTAAATTGTCATATACAGGAGACTTTTGAAAGCCGGTAATGGTGGCCAATTTTTGATAAAGGGTGTTTACTGATTCCTCCCTTCCTGTGCCTATGTTATAGGCAAGATCATCTGGGGAGGAGAGCTTTTTAGCGTTAAGTTTCTCAATCTTGTAAGTTGCAAGAAGATTTGCCTCGACCACATCGTCCACAAATATATAATCTCTTGTCTGTTTTCCGTCACCAAAGATTGTGGGTGTTTCTTTGTTTAACATTTTGTGAGAAAAGATAGCCACAACTCCTGCTTCCCCGAAAGGGTCCTGTCGGGGTCCATAAACATTTGCATATCTTAGGCTGATGTAGTTAAGCCCAAAAATTTTTTTATAAAGGTAAAGGTAAAGCTCCGCTGTAAACTTGTTAATTCCGTAAGGAGAAAGGGGTAGTTTAGGATGGCTTTCTTTAACAGGCAAAAAGGAAGGCTCGCCGTATATTGCCCCTCCAGAGCTTATAAATATAAAATTTTTTACTTTAAAATCGTGACAGATGTTAAGTAGATTTAAAGTGCCAAGGATATTTTCCCTTGCATCAAAAAAAGGATTTTTTATAGAAAATCGGACATTTATCTGGGCAGCATGGTGGTTGACCAGATCAATTTTTTCTCTTTTAAAGATATCTTTTAGCTTTTTGTCGAGAATGCTCAGGTGGTAAAAATTTGCCCGGGGATTTATTTGCTCTTTTTTCCCATTTGAAAGATTATCCACCACCACTACTTCCCATCCTTCTCTTAGATATCCATCTACCACGTGGGAACCTATAAATCCCGCTCCTCCGGTAACCAGAACTTTCCCCAATTATTTCTCCTTTTCCAGACGACGTTTCCCCTCTTCAAAGAAAGGTTGAGCAAAAGAGGTAGTCCAGGTTCTTTCCTCAAATTTGCGCTTTTTTATAGTTTCCAGAAAATTTTTAAACTGGTTAAAGTAAGACCCGTAAATATGATAGCTGTCAGCGATATGAATGTATTTACCTACTTTTATCCTTTTGCCTGTTTTCTCGCTAATTTTTTCCGCTACCAGTTTTTGTAGTTCAGTGAAAGCGAACATATTCATAAAAGCAGCTTTAAAAGCATCGTTGCTGCGCAGGTGGACATTTAGTTGAAGATAGTCCCCAAATATTCTGAACCACAGGCGTTGCAAACAGGGTGGGTCATCAAATTGGGGATCCATCCAGCATTTCCATGTCACAGCCTGGGCTCTTCTGGAAAAAGGACTCTCAGCCAGCTTCTTTATTATAAAATTTATCTGATTAACAGAACTTATCTTTTCGGGAACAGTGTAATTAAACAGTCGTTCATGATAGGTATATTCCCATTTTCCTTCCTCTGGTTTAATCCATTTATCGTGGACTCCAAACAACACTTCCTGACGGTAGATTTCCAGATCTTCCAGTCCTGCCGGGATAGCTCTATGTATTCTGGGTTCTTTAAAGGGGTCTTCGATTTCAATAATCATGGTACAATCCCTCGAAGGAGGATCATCCGGTTTGTCGTATTCTGTTTTGATACAGGTGCCCTTTTCCCAGCAGGTAATCACCGATTTTTCCCACCCTTCGGGCAGACTATCGGCTCTTGTTACAAAAACAGGAGATCCACGCTCTTTGGATGATTTTTTGTTGTCCATTTCTCAATAGCTCCAGAGCTTCTAAATTTCTGGTTTTCTCTTCCTCCATTCTGTATCCTGCTCGTAGGCATAAGCGACTCGCAGAAGAGTTTCTTCTTCAAAGGGCTTGCCAAGAATTTGCAAGCCTACAGGAAGATTTTCCCGACCGAACCCACAGGGTATAGAGATACCCGGAATACCGGCTAAATTGGCAGAAATCGTAAAAATGTCGGAAAGATACATCTTTAGAGGGTCATCAATTTTTTCTCCCACTTTAAAAGCAACTGTGGGAGAGGTGGGGGTGAGAAGAACATCGAATTTTTCAAAAGCCTTTTCAAAATCCTGTTTTATCAGGGTTCTTACTCTTAAAGCTTTACCATAGTAATCCTCATAATATCCCTTAGATAAAACATAGGTTCCCAGCATAATTCTTCGTTTTACCTCATCTCCAAATCCTTCCCTTCTTGTTTTTTTATACATATCAATCATATTGGTTTTTTCTCTCGTTCGATATCCATATTTAACCCCATCATACCGAGCAAGATTGGAACTTGCCTCAGCTGTAGCAATCAGGTAATAAGTAGCAACTGCATATTCTGTGTGAGGAAGGGAGGTTTCCTCTACATGTGCACCAAGGTCCTCTATAACCCGGGCAGCCTGATACACCTTTTCTCTTACCTCTTTTTCTATCCCTGCTACAAAATACTCCTTAGGCAGGCCTACCTTTATTCCTTTTAAATCAGGAATAAGATACTCGGAGTATTCTGGAACAGGATAATCAATAGATGTGGAGTCTTTCTCATCTTTTCCACTAATTATCTGGAGCAAGAGAGCGCAATCAGTAACATCACGGGTTAAAGGTCCTATTTGATCAAGAGAGGAGGCAAAAGCTACCAATCCATAGCGTGAAACTCTTCCATAGGTAGGTTTCATACCCACAATGCCACAAAGAGCCGCAGGTTGACGGATAGAGCCTCCGGTATCAGAGCCAAGAGCCAGGGTAACCTCTCCACTTGCTACAGCTGCAGCCGACCCTCCACTTGACCCTCCTGGTATTGTTTCCAGGTTCCAGGGATTGCGGGTAATTTGAAATGCTGAATTTTCAGTTGAAGAGCCCATAGCGAATTCATCCATATTGGTTTTACCTATGATTATACAACCTGCATTTTTCACTCTATCAACTACAGTTGCCGAATAAGGGGGGCGGAAATTTTTCAGGATTCGGGAGGCACATGTAGTTTTTTCATCCTTGACACATATGTTATCTTTAATAGCAATAGGAATACCACATAAAGGAGGGGTCTTTTTGTTTTGATGGATTTTTTTATCCCACATTCTGGCTTCATTTAAAGCCTCCTCTGGATCCAGGGAGACAAAAGCTCTTACCTTTTCCTCTATTTGCTGTATTTTTTTAAATTGGGCAAGAA
Source organism: Candidatus Aerophobota bacterium (assembly GCA_003648845.1). The sequence goes on along the minus strand of QMQA01000135.1, from coordinate 243 downwards.
TAACCTCTTCAACTGAGACCTCTTTTCTCTTCAGCAATTTAATAATTTTGTGAGCTGGAAAATCTGAAATGTTGTCCATTTATTTTTCCTCTGTTATTTTTCTCATCCTTTAAGTTTCGTTTCATTATTTTATATTTAAGATTTTTGTCAACCAAACCATTCTCCAGTTTCCTGAAATTTTTTATTGACAGTCTTTTGAGATGGAAATATCCCAATGAGAATCAGATCTTTGGGTAAAAATCC
>QMQA01000134.1 GCA_003648845.1 Candidatus Aerophobota bacterium | reverse complement strand
TCTTCACTTTCTCCATGGATGAGCTTACCTGCATCTTCTTCCAGGTGGATTCTCTCAATTCCTATTTTTTTAACTTTTCCATTTACTTTGATTTCCACCCATCCCCCAGTAGCAAGAGGTTCTTCATACTGAGATATCTGGTAGTTTTTGGGAAGATCCGGATAATAGTAATTTTTCCTGGCAAAACGGCATTTTCTATTTATTCTGGAGTTTAAAGCAAGAGCGGTAATTATGGTATATTCCACTGCCTTCCTGTTTATAACTGGTAGCACCCCTGGAAGACCCAGGCAGACCGGACAGGTCTGGGTGTTGGGTGCGGCTCCGAATTTTGTTCTGCATCCACAGAAAAGCTTACTCTCGGTAGCCAGCTCTACGTGAACCTCAAGACCGATATATACCTGGTATTTTCCCATTTATTCCCACACTCCTTCTATTTTGTTATGGCACCAGCGGCATCTACCTTTTTCTACATCGATCTTTTCAATCCAGAAGCCCTTTCTTTTAACTATTATTTTGCCACAATTAGGACAAAAAGTATTTTCGCTCTCCTCTCCCGGGACATTGCCAATGTATACATATTTTAACCCCGCATTCTTTCCCACCTCTCTTGCTCTGTGTAGAGCTTCTATAGGTGTGTAGGAGGGGCGGGTCATTTTGTAAGCGGGATAAAAGCGGGAGATATGCCAAGGAATATCGTTTCCCAGCTGGAGTAAAAATCTGGCTATACTTTCAAACTCCTCCTCCTCATCATTCATTCCAGGAATTACCAGTGTGGTTACTTCTACCCATATTCCCAGCTTTCTCATGAGCTTTATGCTATCAAGTACCGGCTTTAGCTTCCCACCACATATTTTTTGATAAAATGTTTCCTTCATTGATTTCAAGTCTACATTAGCTGCATCCAGAAAGGGAGATATCTCCTTTAAAGGTTGAGGCATAATATATCCATTGGTAACAAATACGTTCTTTATTCCCTGTTCATGAGCTAATCTGCAGGTATCATAAGCGTACTCGTAAAAAATAGTAGGCTCTGTGTAAGTATAGGCAATGATTTTTGCCCTGCTTTTTCTTGTAAGTTGTACTATTTTCTCCGGAGGAATTCTTTCTCCTGGAATTTCACCATTTTGCCTGGAAATCTGAGAAATGGTATAATTCTGGCAGTTAAGACATCTGAAGTTGCACCCTACCGTAGCAAAAGAGAAAACAGCCTCCCCTGGCAAAAAATGGTAAAGAGGTTTTTTTTCAATGGGATCAACTGCCCAGGAGATGACTTTTTCATAGACCAGGGAGAAAAGTTTTCCTTCCCTGTTTTCTCTTACTCCACATATTCCCCTTTTTCCCGAATGAATTATACATTGGTGAGGGCAAAGAGTACACTTTACCTTCTTTTCTTCAAGCTTCTCGTAAAATATGGCTTCCTTCATCTCTCATCCTACCATAATAAAAGCAAAGGGTTTGTCAAGATAGAAGCTGGAGACCCCGTTGACTTTTTAAAAACTTGATATAAATTCTGCTCACCTTCCAGAATTATCTCTTAAAATAGAGCTATAAAGAGAGGTAAAATATGAAAGCCTTAATAATTGCTACCGGAAAAAGTAACAAACCCAAAGACGAACTCTTCTTTCTTACCCAACTTTTGGGTCTACCTCTTATTGAAAGGGTAATACGGACGGCAAAACAGACTGGCGTTGATGAATTTGTGGTGGTTGTTGATTATTCAGATAAAAAGAAATTAAAATTAGACGAAAGAAAGATAGGTGCAAAGATAACCTATGTTGATATTGAAAATAGGGAATGCGAAAGGGGTGATGGAATTTTCGTTTTAAGGGCTAAAGAGTTTTTAAATGAAAAATTTGTGGTCTTAAGGGCAGATCTTGTATTTGATTATCGTATCCTGAAGGGACTTATTAACCTTAATATAAAAAGTGCTGTTGTTTTAGCAGTTGAGAGAAAAAAACTATCACCAGAAGGTGTAATACAGAGGATAACTATTTCCCTCAAAAATCATCAAAGACCCGCTGTTGTGTTTTTATAATTTAACATCTGGAAGGACTGAATACGATAAGCGATATTAGAGATTCCGTAAATTAAAAACCTTGCCCAATCGGTCAAAGGGGGAAGCCTTCTCAAAATTGATGACCAGGAGTAAAATTCATACCAGGCCCATTGCTCTCCTTTTATTAACTCTTCAGCTGACATTTTTAGAGGTTTGAAAACAACAGTTCCAAAATCATATCTTGCCCAGTTTTTTTCTATTATTCTTCTCTCCTGCTTCAATTTCGCCATCAACCGGGTACCTGGTAGGGGGGTGAGTACAGTAAACTGAGCTAAATCTAATCCAATATGGTTAACAAAATTTAACGTGCGTTTAAAAATACTCTTATCCTCACAATCAAAACCAAAAATAAAAGCTCCCAGGATAACAATTCCATATTTGTGGAAGAGTTCTATGGCTTTTGCGTATATCTCTGGTTTATTGACCTTTTTACCTGCCTCATCTATGGAAGACTGATCAATACTTTCAAATCCAACAAACAGGAATTTACACCCGCTCTCAGCCGCAAGTTCCAATAATCCTTCATTTTCTGGTCTGGCTATATTCACACTTGTTTGACTTCCCCATAGTATTTTTAAAGGTATCAGTGCTTTAAATAACTTCCTGGCATAATCTGCCTGACCAAAGATATTATCATCAAGAAAGGCAAAGACACTTCTGTTCATTTTATTCCAGAACTTAGCTGCAATTTTTCGCCAGCAACTGGCATGATCTGCTTCTATCATTTTTTCAATTTCTTCTGTTACCTCTTTTACTGGTCTGAAACGGTATCTTTTGCCAAAAAATCTACTCACCGCGCAGAAAGAACAATTGAAAGGACAGCCTCTGGAGACCTGAAGTGTATTGGGAACAATATAGTTTTCTCTCTTTAGAAGTTCCCTGCGAGGGATAGGTAAGCCAGATAGATCTGGCAATTCTTTATTTTTATAAATCCTTTGTAGCTTACCCCTTTCGTAGTCCTCCAGAAGTTTGGGCCAGATCTTCTCTGCCTCACCAACTACGACAGCATCGCAGTGTCCTATTGCTTCCTCTGGCATAGCACTTACATGCATTCCACCCATGATAACTGTTTTACCCATCTTTCTAAATTTGTCGGCAAGTTCGTAAGCTCGAGGAGCCTGGGCTGTCATTACCGTTAGGCCTATTAGGTCTGCCTCTTTTATTTCCTCTGATTCAAGATTTACCCCGTCTATATTTTCATCAATTATTTTGTAGTTATATTCAGGAGCTAAAGCGGCCAGCAATGCCAGGTTTAAAGGTGGGAATCTAAAAAATTTTGAGATGAGGCCGGGTCTGGTAGAAGTGGGGGAAATCAAAACAATCTTATTTATTTTTCCCATTTTTTTCATCTCCTTTAGATTCTCTCTTTATCGATGAGGCTACTTTTAGGTCTTTGGTAAATTTGGAGAGTTATGGAGGATCCACATCTCCATCTATTTTCCAAATGAATATTCTGGTGAGGCTTGTCACCTATTCCGGTTGAAAGTGTTCACTACCTACCTTTCACATTTCTATTTTTTATTGTACTAAAAGTAGCAACTTTAGTCAATTTTTTAGCTCAGTTCTTTTACAGATTCCTCCTTAAGCTAAATTGTAAAGCTGTGTGTATATCTGCCTATGATGGTAAATACATATAAAGAAAAAGGACAAAAACTTGACAGTTGCAAAATTTAGGAGGAGAATAGGAGTAGTTCTTATAAGGTAGATACAGAAGCACTCCGTGAAGAATGGGGGCTTCTAATTCGCCACCTGAATTTATCTCTATGAAGTTGCTAAGAGGTTAGGCAAGGCCACCTGAGGTAAGAAGGAGTTCAATGGTCACAAAAACAACAGCTACCCTTGGACTGAAGATAATTATTCTGACCTTCCTTCTATTCATTTGTTATTCCATAGCCTCAATGGTGGTCGGTTTGACAGATTTCGCACAAGTGTCTGACACGGCGGATACGATGGTGTCTCTTTTGATTGTGTGTGCTCTTGAAGTAATTGTCTTAAGTTACCCAATCATCCGATCCAGATGGACTGCCTGGAGGTTGGTCTTAACAATCTTCTTCGTGTTCTACGGAGTGATGACATTCTTGTCCCAGATTGAGACTGTTGTGTTTCTCGGATATTTAGTGGACGTTGTTCCCGCGGAGACGATTCCCAAACTGTTCATGCATGGGGGTATTATTGCAGCGTTGTTTTCGCCCTTAGCCGTTTTGGTTCATGGAAAAATGAGAACAACCGAGGAATCGCCTGAAATCAATCAGCGCATACTCATGCCTTGCAGGGAATGGGTCTGGAAACTAATATTGATTGCGGTTGTCTATGTGGTCATTTACGTCTCGTTTGGTGCGTTTGTCGCCGTGCCTCTTGCAGGCAGGGTATTTCAGGAGTATTACGGTGGTCTCCAGTTGCCTGCATGGATACTTCCGTTTCAGATGATGAGAGCGATGATATGGACGGCTCTGGCACTACCACTAATCCGGATGATGAAGGGTAACTGGTGGGAGGCTGGATTGGCAGTAGCTCTGTTGTTCTCAGTGTTGATGGGCTCTCAGCTCCTGTTGCCAAACCCCTATATGCCTGATGCAATACGACTTGCTCACTTTGTAGAAATATCGTCCTCAAACTTTTTGTTTGGCTGGATTGTTGTCTGGCTGTTAAATCGTCATCACGGTTCTCTACGTGAACTATTTCGGTGATCTATCCCCTTTCTCCCCGCTTGAGCCCCTTAATTATCTTTTTTAAAAACCAAAGACAAAACAAAATGGTTATCTTTAAGGCTTAGCAACCACAATCTTCATGGGAAATATTTTCCCTAATAATAT
>QMQA01000133.1 GCA_003648845.1 Candidatus Aerophobota bacterium | reverse complement strand
CGCAAACTGGACCTTATAAATCGACGCACAACAACCTTATACCAGATTCTCTATCAGATAAAGGAAAGACAACGCAACTTCCTTTTATCCGGAGACCCCCGGGATATGACCCCCCTCACCCAGCGAGAGATAGCCCGGGCTCTCAAAGTAAATCCCAGTACCGTCAGTAGAGCTATAGCCAACAAGAGCATCCTAACCCCTCAGGGAAAGGAAAAAGCTTTAAAGGAGTTTTTCTCCGGGGAAAAAGAAAAAATTAAAGCCTTCCTGCTGGAGATATTAAGGGAGGAAAAAGAAAAGCTAAAAGAAGGAGCTTTTAGCCATCCTTTAAGTGATGATGAGATAAGCAAAAAGCTAAAAGAGGCCTTTGGGGTTGAGGTTGCCCGACGCACTGTAACCAAATACAGAAAAAACTTAAGAATACCCTCCTCGAAGAAAAGAGATCTCAATTAGCTGGTATAAAATTTGCCCCAAGGAGAAACATAAAAGTAACCGTGAAGCTGAAAAATTAAAAAGGCGGTGTAGTTTTTGAAAAAAATAAAGGGATTTTTATCTGAAAACTTGCACAAATATGGTGCATACCTCTGTTTGATTTTATTTTCTAAATGGAAGAGGGGGCTATTTATAGGAGGAGGAACACTCCTTGTTCTTTTGTCTTTGTGGTGGATGAGACTCAACTGGTGTGCCAGCCATTTTCTTGCTCAGGGAGAAAAATATATAAAAGAGGAAAGGCTCCAGGAGGCAACCGAGAGTCTACACAAAGCTTTAAATTTGAACCCACGCCTGCTTGATGCCTATCTCCATCTTGCAAGGATTTATCTCAATGAAGACAAACCCTCCTTAGCTGTAGATGAACTCCTTAAGGCAACAAAATTCTTCCCCGAAAATCCTGTTCTTCTTGCCACATTGAAAAAAAGTTATGAAAGAGAGACTCTTCATTCTTCTCAAATATTAAAGGTGGGAATCCGTTCCGAGCTCAACCCCCTTACAACTCTAAAGGCAACAGAGTCTCTTTTAAGTTACCTTTCGAGAAATTTGAAATGCAGAATAGCTCTTGTTCTCCTTCCCACCTGCGGATCGATCAACCAATTTCTAAAAGAAGGAAAAGTTGACATAGCTATTCTGGGACCGGAGAATCTTACGAGAACCGAATATAAAAGTGAAGCTATTCCTCTTGTCCTGATTTCCTCTAATAAACAATATGTCCAGCGAAGTATCATAGTGACCAGAAAAAAAGATATCCGGAGTATAAAGGATTTAAAAGGAAAAAACTTTGCCTTTGCCAGGAAAAGCTCCATCACCGGCCACATCCTGCCCCAGATAATTCTTTCAGAAGAAGGAATTGACCCGGAGAAAGATTTTGCCAATGTTTATTTTATGAAGTCTCAGGAGCAGGTTTTACTTAGTTTACTTGAAGGAAAAGTAGAAGCAGGAGCTTTAGCAGAGCATATCTTTCACTATCTGACCTCTACTTTCCCTGTCTCTGGAGAAGTAGATATACTTGCCCGCTCCGATGAAATTCCGGCCAACATTCTGATAGCCAGGAAAAATATATCTTCGAAGCTTATAGTTAATATCAAGACACTTCTCTTAAAATACTCCGAGTCAAATTCCTCCAACAAAGGGATCTTTTCAGAATGCACAGGAATCAATATAAAAGAGGATAATACCCAGGAAGGGAAAACTTATACAGTGATTTTGGCCGGACTTTAAATTACAGGAAAATAAGATGAAGCTGAAAAATAAATTTTACCTTCTTTTTCTTTTTACCACCATTCTGGTTGTGGGAGCAGCACAGACGGTGAGTTTTTATCAGACGGAAAAGGCCCTTTATAGAAGACTCAGAGAAAGAGGGCTGGCTTTATCCCGCGCTCTTTCTCTTGCCTGTCTTAACGCCTTTGTCAGTAATAATTTCTCTGACCTCAAATTCTATATTGATGAAGGTACCAAAAATGGCAATATGAAAGGTAGCCAGATAGAATACATTATAGTCACCGACTTTTATGGAAAAGTTGTGTTCCATACAGACAGCTCCCAGAACTCCCGGGTATTTTATGATCCTGTCAGTATAAGGGCGACAAGAGCTGAGAAAACAATACATCAGATATACACAACGAAGAATAATAGAATATACGAGGTCTCCTCTCCTGTTCAGTTTGGCCCGATAAAGTGGGGAACAGTCAGAATTGGCTTTAATCTTAAAGTACTTGACCAGGCATTTACGAAAACTATCTATTTTTTCATCCTGTTTTCTCTGGGAATAATTGCTGCTGGTTCTTCGATCTTCCTCTTGATGGGAGATAAAATCAGCCGGCCTCTTGAAAGGCTAACCGGTGCTACTCAGAAAATTTCCCAGGGAGACCTTTCTGCACAAATACCGGTGACTGCCAGAGATGAGGCTGGCAAATTATCACTGGTTTTTAAAGGGATGGTGGAAAATTTGAAAGATGCCAACAGAAAATTGATTTTTTACAATGAAAGGCTAAAAAAGAAAATACAGGACCTTTCTACCTTAAATAGCGCAATTAAACCTTTAAGGTCTACTCTACCTTTAGAAAGGAAGCTCGCTCTTATCTTGCATGTCAGCATGGTTCTTTCTCAGGCAAAAGGTGGGGTTTTCTTATTCTGCTCCAGAGGTGAAAAAACCCTCTCCTTTAAGGCTCAAAGGGGACAAAAGCTTGACCTTGAGCTTTTTTCCAGACTTGCAAGAAAAGCGGTGGAGTCTAAAAAACCTGTTGCCCTGATGAATGGAAAGGAGACCGAGATCAATCTCCGCCTCCCCTTAAAAAAGGAGGAGAAAATCAGTTTCTTCGCTTACCCCCTTAAAACGAAAGATACAGTATGGGGAGTGGTTGTTCTTGGCTTACCAGAGGAAAGCTTCATTGTTGATGACCTCCAGATGGTAGCCACTTTTCTCCAGGAGGCAAATCTAATCATAGAAAACTCCCTTCTAATGGAGACTGTGCTGGAGTCAAGACAGATGGATTCCCTCAACAGGTTATCCTCCTTAATACTTCATGACTTAAAAGGAACAACCGCCCAACTTTCTTTATCTTTACAAAATGCCAGGAAGTATTACTACGAACCCCAATTCCGGGAAGACCTTCTGGCCACTATCTCTTCCAGTATTGAAAAAATTCAATCCCTTGCCGAAAAAATAAGCGAAAATCCCCTCCTGGAGTTAAAACCCTGTTCCATAAATCAGATTTTAAAAGAAATTGTGGATGAGCTCAAACTAAGAGAACATGAGTATATTAAGCTAAAAGAAGAATACGGAGATGTTCCTCCTCTGATGCTGGATGTCTCTTCCATAAAGAGAGTATTTCGCAATATAGTAGTTAACGCTCTTGAGGCCATGCCTCAGGGGGGTACAATTGAGATAAGCTCTTACCTGAAGGAGCCTGGTCCCTCTGTGTATATCCAGATCAAAGATACAGGAGCGGGAATGAGCCAGGATTTTATAGACAACTACCTCTTTAAGCCCTTTGTCACTACCAAAGAAAAAGGCCTCGGGCTGGCACTTTATTCTGCACAGGAAATAGTGCATCTCCACGGGGGGGAAATTGAGGTAGAGAGCAGGCCTGAAAAGGGAAGTATTTTCAGGATTAAACTGCCCTTTCTCCCACAAAATTCAGGCAAAGCAAAGATAAGAAAACGACTGGGTCAGTATCTTGTGGATATGAAATTCATAACCCAGGAGCAACTCAAAGAAGCTATACGCATTCAAACCACGGACAGAAGAAAAATTGGCAAAATACTTATAAACAGGGGTTATATAAGGAAAAGTGAAATGATAAAGGCCCTCGAAAAGCAAAAGGAGGCAGAAAAAGAAATGATAGAGCTTATCATGAGGAACCGGCTATGAAATCTACCATTTTGATAGTTGAGGATGATAGATATTTAAGAAGTCAGATACGCTGGTCCCTCAAAGATGAATATAAAATTCTGGAGGCAGAAGATGCAACCTCTGCCAGAAAAATAGTGGATAGCAGTTTTTCTGTTGATGCGGTGCTCCTTGATCTTCATCTTCCCCCTAAGGTAAATAGCGCCAATGAAGGCCTGGGATTCCTCGCCTATCTGAGAAGTCTTTCTCCGGATACAGGAGTAATTGTTATAACTGGAAGTACCAGCAAGAAAGCTCCTCAAGAAGCGATAAGGCTGGGAGTCCAGGATTTTTTCACTAAACCCTTTAATCTTGATGAGCTAAAGGTCACTTTAAAAAGAGTTCTCCATATGACGGAGCTGGAAAAGAAAGTAAAAAAGATGCAAAGAAAATTTGAAGAAAATTATAAATTCGCAAATCTTGTGGGAAAAAGTAAAAAAATACAAAAACTTTTCCAGCTTCTTTTCCGGATAGCCCCTACCAACTCCACCGTTCTTATCAGAGGGGAAAGTGGCACAGGAAAAGAGCTTATTGCAAGAGCTATTCATTACCACTCTCCAAGGAAAGAGGCTCCCTTTATACCTGTTAACTGTGCAGCTCTGCCTGAAACTCTTCTGGAAGCAGAGCTTTTTGGACATGAAAAAGGAGCCTTCACTGATGCCAGATACAGAAAAATGGGACTTTTCCAGATGGCAGATAAAGGAACTATTTTCCTGGACGAGATATCGGATATGAGTCTTAGAATGCAGGCTAAAATCCTTAGAGTGATTCAGGAAAGAAGTTTTTATCCTCTGGGTACCACAGAACCTGTTCAGGTAGATGTTCGCATCCTGGCTGCCACCAATAAGGACCTTGAGAACATGATGAAGGAAGGAACCTTCAGGGAAGACCTTTATTATCGATTAAATGTTGTATATATCCACGTTCCTCCTCTCAGGGAAAGAAAAGAGGACATCCCACTTTTAGCTCAGTATTTTTTAACCAAATATAACAGTCTCCATGGAAAAAGGGTAAAGGGT
>QMQA01000132.1 GCA_003648845.1 Candidatus Aerophobota bacterium | reverse complement strand
TAACGTCAGATAAGATAAAAGAGATAGATAATAAAACCGTCCTGCAGAATGAAAGTAAAACATGTCCTGAATGTGGCAGTCCAAATGTTGAGTATGAGAGTGGATGCTTTGTTTGTCATGACTGCGGATAATCACAGTGTGGATAGGGGGTATAGGTGAGTATTATGCAAAAACGGGCTCTAAATTCTTTAAAGCTATCAGCTCTTTTTTAATACGTTCTTTATCAATATTATATTGTTGTAATATCGGACCAAGGTGTTTGGCCACTAAATTCAAATCAAGTATTTCTAGTCCTACAACTTTACCTTCCTTATCGAAATCTAATAATACATTATTTTCCTCGATTTCAATTGTACGAGCAATCTCTTTATCAGATAATTTTAAATATATTGCTCCTGCTTCTTCATCATAGCTTATTTGTATCATTCAATATCCTCCTTTTTCCAAGCAGTGACGATTTTATATGCCTCAGAAGAAACCTCACAAATAGCAATAATAGTTGTATTATCAGGAAATGTTTTTTCAAATCTCCTTTTTCTTACTTGAGGGGTAGATATGTCTGTTGTATTATCAGGATTATCGACCGTTTCATGAACTTGCTTTATATCAATTCTTCTTTGGATAATTCTTTGCATGCAGTGTTCTGTAAAAATTTTCCGCATTCTCAGTGAATATTCTATTATGGTTTACATCTTTGTCAAGTTTCATGTTTTAACAGGAGTTTCCCCAAAATTTAAGACTATTTTCTTTGAAATAATGATATAATAAGGAATGCAGTAACTTAGTAAGGGGGATAAGCAAGATTATTTTGAGATATACGTATTTTGAGGTAAAATTTTAGGGAAACTTTTAAAAGAGGAGCATCTTTACTATGGCTAATTCCACTAAAACAGCGGCAAAGATAAATAGCAGGGATCTAATCTCTACTATAGGAAAGTATCTTATTTTATAAGTGTAGTTTTGCAAACTGCCACCAAGCTTAGAATACTTTTAGAAAAGGTGTATGAAAAATCGAAAAGATTGGTTGAAATTCCACCTTTCAAACAGTATGCTATTTGCGATGGAATATACAACCTGCTTTTTGGAAGGAAATTTTCGAAGCAAGAAAAAGAACCTATTCTTCAAACCCCACAACTGCTTTTACCTTTAGATATTTTTATTTCTTAAAAATTTTGGGGAAAGTCCTGACTATCTGAAATAGTTGACTTTTTGTTGGTACAGGGTATAATAATCCTTGTGGGGCCGGGGTAGCTCAGTAGGTAGAGCACCGGACTGAAAATCCGGGTGTCCACGGTTCGATTCCGTGCCCCGGCATTACTGCACTTTCCTTCCAAGTACTGATTGCTATAGTGTTAGTCGGAGATAGAGAAAAAGGAAGAGGTGCTATTATTGACCAGAAGAGATCAAAGTCATGGTAGTTCATGCAATTAACAAGGAGGCAAGAAAGTGCACAAAACTGCCAAGTTTTATGACGCAGGTGTGGTAGTAGTTCTGCTTTTGCTACTGGTCCTGGTGATGTCTCAAGGCGGTGAATTTTCTGAAGAAACCCCACCCCCCCACACACCAGCCAAGGTTCAAATTATATCAAAAACCATAGAAGCCAAATGGACTCATAAGGGGAGATGGGATTATGGTTATCTGGTAATGGTAAAAGTCATAAATCTTGGTCCTCGGGGACCTGTTAAGGTAAAATGCAGACTATGGACCAAAAAAGGAAGCTGGACAAAGTATAAGACTATTTATCTTGATTACAAACAAACTGAGACAGTAATTATATCATTCTTTGAGCCTTCTCCCTGGCAAAAAGCACGTTACTATGTCTGGGTAGAGAGGGGATAAGACCCTGTTACAAGTTTCTTTTATCGATAACTCTGCGGGATTTTCCGGTTGTTCTGCGAAGTGTGCCTGGCTCAAGCAGTTCCACCTTTGGGGTTACCATGAGGGCGGATTTTAATTTGTCCTTTATCTTTTCCTGCAAATTTTTAAGATGCTCAAGGGAACCATCAAAGAATTTTTTCTTTATCTCGACTTTTACTCTCATAACCTCAAGTGATTTTTCCCTTTCCAGGACAATCTGGTAATTTCTGGCTACTTCAGGAATACCCATTATTATCCTTTCTACTTCAGAAGGGAATATATTTACCCCACGGATAATAAACATATCATCTACTCTCCCTTTGATGGAAGATATTTTTCTATGCACTCTCCCACATCCACAATTTTCTGGATAGATAAAAGTAACATCACCTGTTCTATATCTTATTAAAGGCATTGCTTCTCTATTAATGGCGGTTAATACAAGTTCTCCCTCCTCGCCATAAGGTAAAGGCTTTCCACTGAGTGGATCTATAACCTCCATAATATAATTGTCCTCCCATATGTGGAGTCCATCCTTCAGGTGACATTCAAATCCTACTCCGGGACCATTCATTTCAGAAAGGCCGTAGGAGTTAAAAACATCCGCTCCATAGATTTTTTCTATTTTTCTCCGGGTCTTTTCAGAATGAGGTTCTGCACCCAGATAAATTATTCGCAGGTTAAGCTCATTAACAGGGTCAATTCCCTTTTCTTCCAAGACATCTGCCAGATACAGGGCATAACTGGGGGTTATGTGAATTATTGTGGTTTTAAAATCCTGCATAAGTTCAATTTGCTTTTCCGTATTTCCTGCCCCCGCAGGTATTACCAGAACACCCAGTTTTTCTGCTCCATAGTGAAAAATGAGTCCTCCGGTAAAAAGACCGTAGCTCATCATGTTTTGAAATACATCACCTGGCTTTGCCCCGGTCATTCTCATACAACGGGCAATAAGCCTTGCTGCTTCATTTATATCCTTCTTACTGAAAAAAATAGCCTTGGGTTTGCCAGTTGTTCCGGTGGAGGTATGAAGACGCACAATTTTGTTAAGGGGAAGGGTGAGGAATCCAAAGGGGAAGTTTTCTCTGAGGTCTTCTTTTCTGGTAAAAGGTAATATTTTAATGTCGTCAATACATCTTATATCAGCTGGTTTGATGCCTGCTTTTTTTAAAATGTTGCGGTAAAAGGGAGATTTATTAAATGCTCTTTCTACAGTTTTTTTCAGACGATAAAGTTGTAGCTTTTCCAGAGCCTCTCTTTCTATAAATTCTACTTCTTTCTCTTTCATAAAATTTTTTCAAGCTCCACCCTGATCTATAATTTATAAATTTCCTCGGGCTTTAAAATTTCCACTCCAGATTGCTGGAGTACTTTTAAGGCCTCGTCGGTTTTCTCAACTCTAAATACCACCAGGGCATTTTCACTGGATTGTTTTACAAAAGCATAAAGATATTCAACATTCAGAGCTGATTCTTTCAGTATCTTCAGACTTCTTGCCAGTCCTCCAGGTTTATCGGCCACCTTTACTACTATAACGTCAGTCTGTTTTGCTGCAAACCCCCTTTTTTCAAGAACATTCTGAGCTCTTTGAGGATCATCCACTATGAGTCTCAGAATACCAAATTCAGTGGTATCAGCTATAGCTAATGCCCGGATGTTTATGTTGTTTTGTCCCAGAAGCTCGGTAATTTCAGCCAATCTACCTATTTTGTTTTCGAGAAAAACAGAAATTTGTTTAACTAACATCTTATCTCCTTTTATTTAAGCTCTCTTTTATCAATTAACCTTTTTGCTTTTCCTACAGTTCTTTCAATACTTTTTGGTTCTACCAATCTCACATTTACCCGGAGTCCCAGGTTTTCCTCTATACCTTTTGCTATTCTTGTTTCAATTTCTTCCAGTTTTTTAATCTCGTCGAAAAAAATCTCGGGTGTCGTCTCTACCTCCACTGTTAGCTCATCAAGCCCTTTTTTTCTCTCCAGCACAAGCTGGTAATGAGGTTCTGTTTCTTCTATTTGCATCAGGATATTTTCAATCTGGGAAGGAAAGATATTAACACCTCTTATTATAAGCATGTCATCAGTTCTACCTTTTATTCTTGATATTCGAGCTATGGTGCGTCCACATTTGCACTTCTGATAATTTATTGAAGTTATATCTCTGGTTCTATATCTTAAAAGAGGAGTTCCTTCTCGAGTAAGGGTGGTTATGACCAGTTCTCCTTCCTCCCCTTCGGGAAGGTTTTCAAGAGTTTCGGGATCAATTATTTCGGGAAGGAAATGATCCTCGTAAATATGTAGGCCTTCTTTCTGCTCACATTCCTGAGCAACACCAGGACCTATAATTTCTGTCAGTCCATAGATGTCAAGGGCTAAGATTCCAAGTTTTTTTTCAATCTCCTGGCGCATGTTTTCTGACCAGCACTCGGCTCCCAGAACTCCCACCCTTACAGGGAGTTTAGTTGGATCCTCTCCCATTTCCTCTGCGGTCTCTGCAATATGAAGAGCATAAGAAGGGGTACAGGCAAGGATGGTGGAGGTAAAATCTTTCATTATCATGATCTGACGTTTTGTCTGTCCTCCAGAAACCGGTATAGTTTTTGCTCCTATTTTCTGTGCTCCATAATGTACACCCAATCCTCCTGTAAAAAGACCATATCCATAAGCATTGTGCACTATATCTTTGGAGGTACATCCTGCACTGGTTAAAGCTCTGGCCATTACCTCTGACCATATTTCTATATCTTTTTTTGTATATCCGCCTACTACAGGTTTTCCAGTAGTACCGGAGGAGATGTGAAATTCTATTATTCTCTCAAGAGGGGAGGGAAATAGTCCGTAAGGATATCCCTGACGAAGCTCATATTTGGTGGTAACGGGAAGAATTTTCAAATCTTTTAAGGATTTTATTTGATGAGGTTTTATACCAGCTTTATCTAATTTTCTTTTATAAAAAGGAAGACGGTTGTACAGCTTCTCTACTAAAGACCTCAGCCTTTCAAGTTGAATTGTCTCCAGTTCCTTTCTATCCATGCACTCATATTTTTGGTTCCAGATCATAATTCAC